>DYNN01000121.1 GCA_020721045.1 Thiomargarita sp.
CAATCCCCCTTTGGTAAAGGGGGAAGCAAAATTTCCTTAACTTAATGCTATTGTTTCCTAACCTACATTGCTAATTACAATCGTTTTGGTAACAGGAAATTACTCTTGTTTGGGTTCGCGAGATAGTAATATTTGTACTGCTTCATTAGGACTGCAATCACCCTGCAACACGGCATTAACTTGTTCTACAATCGGCATTTCTATTTGATGTTGATGTGCTAATCGCATGACTTCACGTGCAGTTGAAATTCCTTCTATTACTTGTTGAATAGCAGCTTGTGCCTGTTGACTTGGGATGCCTTGCCCCAAAGCCCATCCGAAACGTCGATTACGTGATTGGTTATCGGTACAAGTTAAAATTAAATCACCTAATCCTGCTAATCCCATAAAAGTATCACGTTGTCCACCTAATGCAGTACCTAAACGTACCATTTCCGTCAAACCACGAGTAATTAAAGCCGCACGCGAATTTGCGCCTAATCCTAAGCCGTCAGCAATGCCAGCAGCGATCGCAATCACATTTTTGATCGCCCCGCCCATTTGTACTCCAATAATATCGTAGCTGGTATAAGCGCGAAAATTGGCATGATGAAACAGTTCTACCCAAGTTTTAACGCTTTCTTCTGATTTAGAAGCAATTGTCACCGCTGTGGGTAATCCGATAGCAACTTCTTTGGCAAAAGAGGGACCGGATAAAACGGCTAATTGACTGTTTTCGCCTAATATTTGTTTAGCAACTTGATGAAATAATAAACCTGTATCATATTCTAGTCCTTTAGTTGCCCAGCAAAGATGCGTTTCTTCAGACATATGAGGGGCAATACGTTGTAATGTCTGCCGAAAACCTTGACTGGGCACAACAATAATCACTGCGCATACTTGTAAAATATAGGGCGTTAGTTCTGCAATAGGCTGTAAGTTATCAGGAAAGTTGATCTCAGGCAAATATTGTGCATTCTGTCGAGTTTGTTGCATGACGTGCACATGTTGTGGATCGTGGCTCCATAACCAAACAGAATGACCATTGCGCGCAAGTAATAAGGCTAATGCCGTTCCCCAAGAACCTGCGCCTAGCACTAAAACGGAACGTGTCATGCTCAATGTTAATTAACGCTATTTTGTTCAGTAGCTCTTTTTTTGTCTTTTTGTTGCATATACATCGCATCAAAATCAACCGGTGGCAATATCAATGGTTGAAAACCACCGCGTATTACAAGGCTAGAAATAGCTTCACGTGCATAAGGAAATAGAATGTACATACAGAAAGTATTTAACATTTGATTCACACGCTCATCATCCATGCCATTGATGGTGAAAATACCCGCTTGATGGACTTCAGCTAAAAAAATGGTGCTGTCTTCTGAATCTTTAACAGTTGCGGTGATTTTTAAGACGGCATCATATAAACCTTCACCGACTTTGGTCATAATTTTTTGAAATTGTAATTCAGGGGTTTTGGGAGACCATTTTTTGGTGAAAATCTGTGGGGAATTAGGTGCTTCAAAAGACATATCTTTCAAATAGATAGTTTGAATAGCGAATTGTACACCTGTTTGTCCAGGTTGTTGTGCATTATTACCTTCGGTCACAATCGGGGTCCTTTTTTAGGAAGATTTAAGTAGATTCTGTTTAATTAATCACTATTAAAGTGG
Source organism: Thiomargarita sp. (assembly GCA_020721045.1). Lineage (GTDB taxonomy): Bacteria > Pseudomonadota > Gammaproteobacteria > Beggiatoales > Beggiatoaceae > DYNN01. The sequence goes on from DYNN01000121.1 coordinate 1,653, forward strand.
TAATTTTGTCAGTAACAGATTATTTCTTACCTCTAGTCACTGGAAAACTCGCATTTTGCCACGCAATAATACCGCCGCTCAAATTGTAAATTTTATCAAAGCCGCTTTTTTTAAGCATTTTACACGCATTGGCAGAACGATTACCGCTTCTACAACTGGCAACAATGGGGCGATCTTTATATTTTTCTAAACGACTTATTTTGCTAGATAATGTGCTTAACGGGATATGCATTGCGTTTAAAATATGCCCGTCGATAAATTCTTTCTCTTCACGTACATCAAGAATCAGTGCATCTTCTCGATTAATCAATGCGATAGCTTCTTGTGGGTGTACGGCTTGAATACCTGAAATTTGTCCTTCAATCAAATTCCACATTAACAAGCCTGTGACAAACATGAAAGTAAAGAATAAAAAGGTATGATTACCTACAAATTCAATAAATTGAGCCATAACCAGCCTTTAATTCTTGGTAGCGAGCGCTTTTTGTGATTCAGTTTGTACGCCTAATTTTTTCATGATAATTGCTAAAGGACAAAAACCGGTAAAACCACTTTGCAACAAATTTGCACCAATAAATGCGGTTAAACCTAACCAATAGGGATGATGAAAATGGGTGAGTGCCACTGAAATTAAAATAAAAGTGCCGGCAAAAATAACGATAATACGTTCAACAGTCATAAGGTTCTCCAAGTTAAATTCATTAATCATAAAGATGGATTCGCTGCAAATCAAGCATCATTCACATTTAAATGCAGCAAGCACTATTTTACACGCAAAATGAACAGAAAACTTCCCGCATCATGCTAATGAGTCGCAAGGTACGCGCATCACTTACACGATAGTATACGCGATTTGCATCTTCTCGATTAATCAATGCGATAGCTTCTTGTGGGTGTACGGCTTGAATACCTGAAATTTGTCCTTCAATCAAATTCCACATTAACAAGCCTGTGACAAACATGAAAGTAAAGAATAAAAAGGTATGATTACCTACAAATTCAATAAATTGAGCCATAACCAGCCTTTAATTCTTGGTAGCGAGCGCTTTTTGTGATTCAGTTTGTACGCCTAATTTTTTCATGATAATTGCTAAAGGACAAAAACCGGTAAAACCACTTTGCAACAAATTTGCACCAATAAATGCGGTTAAACCTAACCAATAGGGATGATGAAAATGGGTGAGTGCCACTGAAATTAAAATAAAAGTGCCGGCAAAAATAACGATAATACGTTCAACAGTCATAAGGTTCTCCAAGTTAAATTCATTAATCATAAAGATGGATTCGCTGCAAATCAAGCATCATTCACATTTAAATGCAGCAAGCACTATTTTACACGCAAAATGAACAGAAAACTTCCCGCATCATGCTAATGAGTCGCAAGGTACGCGCATCACTTACACGATAGTATACGCGATTTGCATCTTTACGTGAGGCTAAAATACCTTTATCACGTAAAATTGCCAAATGTTGCGAGATATTACTTTGTGAAGTGCCCACACGTTCAACAATGTCTTGTACACTGAACTCACGTTCGCCCAAAGTACATAAAATTTTTAGCCGCAATGGATGTGACATGGCTTTCATTGAGCGAGAAGCGCGTTCAATGTCTTCGTCATGCGTAATGAGAGAAATAGGTTGACTACTGTCTAACATAGAGATTATTCCAAATAGAGTAAAATACTTATTTTTGATATTTTTGAAAAAATGATCACTTTTTTAATGAAACCACTTGAAATAGCAAACTTGTTAATAATTATGAGTTAATAAATGTAAGTCATACTATCATTTATTGAATGCTAATTTTATTAATTTATTTAAAATCATGCTATTATTTCAATAACAATAGAGATTATATAAAGTCATTTAAGCAAATTAGTGTTATAACAATTCCAACTTGAATACCTGATAAAATTATTAAATGCGCTTTACTAAAAGATGGATAATAATAATAAAATCAATTATTTTTTGTTCCTATCATTTAACTTGTATTGAGGCTAAATCCAAAATGACAATCATCTATAATGAATTTTAGCAGGGTTTTTGATTATTAACACGCCCTATTTGATCTATATTGTCATATTATACAAGAAATATGATAATGAATAACGAGTTAATTAATATGATTAAACTATAAATTAGTATATATTCATATAGTTATATCCTAATATAGCTAATACAAAATTTTTAGATTTAGGTATATTATTTTTTTATAAACCTTAAGTAGCATCACATAAAATAAAATTACTCATGTTTAATTAACGCATTTGACGGTAAAATAACATAACTTTTCACTCACTGTTAAACAAAATTATGCCAAAACGTACAGACATTAAAAGTATCCTCATCATCGGTGCCGGTCCTATTGTGATTGGACAGGCGTGTGAATTCGATTATTCTGGGGCACAAGCTTGTAAAGCTTTAAAGCAAGAAGGTTATCGCGTTATTCTTGTTAATTCAAATCCAGCCACCATCATGACCGATCCAGAAATGGCGGATGCAACTTATATTGAGCCAATTAACTGGCAAACTGTTGCGAAAATTATAGAAAAAGAACGTCCTGACGTATTATTGCCAACAATGGGTGGGCAAACAGCGCTTAATTGTGCGTTAGATTTAGCTCATAACGGCGTACTTGCCCAATTTAATGTAGAAATGATTGGGGCAAATGAAGAAGCGATTAATAAAGCAGAAGATCGGGGCAAATTTCGCGAAGCTATGCACAAAATTGGCTTGGATATGCCACATTCTATCGCAGTGCGTAATTTAGAAGATGCGTATCAAGCGCAAACAGAAGTCGGTTTTCCTACTGTTATTCGTCCTTCTTTTACCTTAGGTGGCAGCGGTGGTGGCATTGCGTATAATCGAGAAGAATTTGCTGAAATTTGTAGGCGTGGCTTAGAGCTATCGCCGATTCACGAATTATTGATTGAAGAATCTGTTTTGGGTTGGAAAGAGTTTGAAATGGAAGTGGTGCGCGATAATCAGGATAATTGTATTATCGTTTGTTCAATTGAAAACCTTGATCCGATGGGCATTCACACCGGCGATTCAATTACCGTTGCTCCCATTCAAACTTTGACTGATAAAGAATATCAAGTGATGCGGAATGCCTCTATTGCCGTATTGCGTGAAATTGGTGTAGATACAGGTGGTTCTAACGTCCAATTTGCAATTAATCCAGATGATGGGCGCATGGTGATTATTGAAATGAATCCGCGCGTTTCACGTTCTTCTGCTTTAGCATCTAAAGCCACGGGTTTTCCTATTGCCAAAGTCGCCGCTAAACTTGCTATTGGTTATACTTTAGACGAATTAAGCAATGAAATCACTGGTGGCGCAACGCCTGCTTCTTTTGAACCTACTATTGATTATGTTGTCGTCAAAGTTCCCCGTTTTACCTTTGAAAAATTTGCTCAAGCTGAACCGATTTTAACTACACAAATGAAATCTGTCGGTGAAGCCATGGCAATGGGACGTACTTTTCAAGAAGCTTTACAAAAGGCTTTGCGCAGTTTAGAAACCGGCGTTTATGGTTTAGACGAGCGCATGGACCCCAGTTTGGACCCAACTTCCGAAGCCGTTCGCGATGTATTGCGTCATGAACTACAAGTTGCAGGACCTGAGCGATTATGGTTTGTAGGTGACGCTTTTCGTGCAGGTTGGTCGGTAGAAGATGTTCATCAATTTACGCGCATCGATCCTTGGTTTTTAGTGCAAATCGCCAATTTAATTGATGAAGAAAGTAGTTTATGTGTGGGTTGTTTAGAAACTTTAGGTGCAGAACGCTTACGCGATCTTAAACGCAAAGGTTTTGCTGATCGTCGCTTAGCCCAATTATTACAAACTTCTGAGCAAAGCATCCGTGAGTTACGACAACGATACAATATTCACCCAGTATATAAACGGGTAGATTCTTGCGCGGCAGAATTTGCTGCTACAACCGCTTATTTATATTCAACTTATGAAGAAGAATGTGAATCATTTCCTTCTAATCGCGATAAAATTATGGTATTAGGCGGTGGACCTAATCGCATTGGGCAAGGGATAGAATTTGATTATTGTTGTGTACAAGCAGCATTGGCTTTACGCAAAGATGGTCACGAAACTATTATGGTCAATTGTAATCCTGAAACGGTATCGACTGATTATGATACTTCCGATCGGCTTTATTTTGAACCATTGACGCTTGAAGATGTCTTAGAAATCATTGCGGTAGAGAAACCTAAAGGGATTATTGTGCAGTATGGTGGGCAAACTCCACTTAAATTAGCCCGTGATTTAGAAGCCGCCGGTGCACCGATTATTGGCACCAGCCCCGATTCAATTGATTTAGCCGAAAATAGAGAACGTTTTCAACAACTTATTCATAAATTAGCATTACAACAACCACCCAATTGCACCGCGCGTAATGAAGAACAAGCATTAGCATTGGCAGAAGAAATTGGTTATCCCTTGATAGTGAGACCTTCCTATGTCTTGGGTGGACGGGCAATGGAAATTGTCTACCAACCCGATGAATTAAAAAAATATATGAAAGAAGCGGTGGCAGTTTCTAACGAATCGCCCGTATTACTTGATCGCTTTTTAGAAGATGCAATTGAAGTCGATGTTGATGCGATTTGTGATGGCGAACAAGTGCTTATCGGTGGCATTATGGAACATATTGAACAAGCGGGTGTACATTCTGGAGATTCTGCTTGTTCTTTGCCACCTTATGGGTTGTCACCTATGTTGCAAGATCAATTGCGAGAACAAATGCAACGACTATCTAAAGCATTGAAAGTTATTGGATTAGTCAATGCGCAATTTGCAATTCAAAACCAAACCATTTACGTCTTAGAAGTTAATCCACGTGCATCGCGCACTGTACCATTTGTTTCTAAAGCCACTGGATTAAATTTAGCCCAAATTGCCGCGCGTTGCATGGTAGGACGCAGTTTAGCTGAACAAGGCGTGACTAAAGAATGCATTCCCAGCTATTATTCGGTTAAAGAAGCCGTTTTTCCATTTATTAAATTTGCTGGCGTTGATCCTTTGTTAGGACCAGAAATGAAGTCAACTGGTGAAGTCATGGGTATTGGACAAAATTTTGGAGAAGCCTTTGCCAAATCACAGTTAGCGGCTGGGGTTGATTTACCAAGTACAGGTTGCGTTTTCATTAGCGTGCGTGATGTGGATAAAAATCCAATGATTGATATTGCCAAAGAATTGATTAATTTGAAATTTAATTTAGTGGCAACTCGAGGAACAGCGCAATTTTTGGAAAAATGTGGAATTCCTTGTGCAACAATTAACAAAGTATTGGAAGGTAGACCGCATATTGTTGATAAAATTAAAAATGAAGAAATTAGCTTTATCATTAATACAACGGAGGGCAAACAGGCAATTGCTGATTCTTTCATGATTCGCCGCACTGCCTTACAACACAAAGTGACTTATACCACGACTATCGCAGGTGCACGGGCTACGGTATTGGCATTGAAAGTGGTTGGTGAAAGTAGTGTGAATAAATTACAAAGTTTACATCAAGAAATGCGGTAATATTTGTTAGTTTTGTAGGGGGCGAAGCGTCATGCACCCTCAGCGTCAATAACATTAAGTTAAGGAAATTTTGCTTCCCCCTTTACCAAAGGGGGATTGAGGGGGAT
>DYNN01000041.1 GCA_020721045.1 Thiomargarita sp.
ACAGAAAGCGAATTATCAAATACATACATTTAAATATGTTTTTTGAAGCAGAATTAGAAGTTGCTTTAACTACATATCAACAAATTAAACAAATGCATGTTTTACCTAATTGGTTGCATAGTAAATTTGTTCAGGTATTAGTGGAACTGGGTAAACTACAGGATGCGGAAACTGAATTACAGCAGCAATTTGCAACTCCTGAACAATATGTCGAGCTATTAGAAGGGTTAGCTAAATTGGCAACACATGCTGCGCAGTTTGATTTAGCTTTAGAACGTTGGCAAGAATTAATTACTTTACAACCAAACTATATGGCTGCCCATTTAGGTAAAGCCAATGCCTTAATTTCTCTCAGACAACATGAAACTGCAAGAACTGTTTTTGAGCAACTTTTAGTTAATTATCCAAATAGTAGCATTGGTCCAGAGAATTTGGCGAATATAGCAGTACAACAGGGAAATTTTGAATTAGCACTACATTACTATAATATTGCTATACTCAGAAATACAGATAATAGTTGGTTACAAATTAACAAAGCTGATATTTTACTGAAGTTATCTCGTTTAGAAGAGGCAAAACCTATTTATGAGCAATTTGTTGATAAAGCTCAAGGATTAGTAGGTTTAGCCAAAATAGCCCGATTATCTGGAAAATTTGAGGAGTGTTTAGAGTTCTGTCAGCAATTGATGGAACATTTTCCAAGCTTGGTAATGGGATATCAAGAAGCAGAACAAGCTTATATTGAATTGGGGGAATTTGCAAAAGCCAAACAAGCTTTTCTTGCTTATAGCAGTCCTCAAATTAATCAAGCAGCAATTCCTAAAAGAACTCCTTCTATCACGCTGCCAGATGGTTTAATCTTGCCAGAAATAAAAGGTAAGAATAATGATTACACTTTTATTGAAGAGAAAGTCAAACAATTTATTGAAAGTAAACAACCGTATACCTTGCCTGTTTCTATTATTATTCCGGTTTACAATAGAAAAATCTTATTAGCAAAAACGTTAGCCGCACTCACTCATCAGACTTATCCAAAAGAACTGATTGAAGTCGTTGTTGCAGATGATGGTAGTGCTGATGGTGTAGAAGAAGTTATTGAAAAATATAGACGGTTTTTAAACTTACAATATGTTTATCAACCTGATGAAGGTTTTCGTCTTTCAGCAGTCAGAAATTTGGGAATGAAAGCGGCAAGACATGATTATTTTATTATTTTGGATTGTGATGTATTGCCTGTTCCTCAATTAGTAGAAGCGTATATGAAGTATTTTCATATTTCTGATCGCATTGCTATGATGGGACCTTTGCGTTTTGTATGTTCAGATACTATTTCTGATGACGATATTCTCAAAGATACCGCCGTATTTTTAGAACTTCCTGATATAAGAAGTAGTAATGATGTCTCTACTAGAACTTTAGTGTTAGGTACAACTGTTGACTGGCGTTTACCACTGTTTGTGCGAACTAATAATGAAAAAGAGGAGAGATGGTCTTTTAGAGGTTTTGTTGGTGCCAATATGGTACACACACGCAAAGCAATAGATGAAATAGGTGGATATGACGAAGAGTTTCAAGCATGGGGACATGAAGATGTTGAAATGGGCTATCGTTTGTATAATGCAGGTTACTATTTTATTCCTGTCATGGAGGCACTAGTTCTACATCAAGAACCTGAAAATAATAAAAATGATTCAGATAGAATGGGTGGAAAAACTCAAACAGATTTATTATTTGAGGAAAAATGCCCAGTTCCTTTATATCGTAAATATCAAAAAGGTAGAATTTATAAAATACCTAAAGTATCTATTTACATTCCCGCATACAATGTAGAAAAGTATATCAAAGCGGCAATAGACAGCGCACTCAATCAAACTTATACAGATTTGGAAGTATGTATTTGCAATGATGGTTCTACTGATAATACTTTAAAGATATTAGAAGAAAATTACACCAATAATCCAAGAGTACGTTGGCTATCACAACCCAATGGTGGAACAGCAAAAGCATCCAATACGGCTGTTAGAATGTGCCGTGGTATGTATATTGGACAACTTGATGCTGATGACATACTAAAGCCTATGGCTGTAGAATTAGCAGTCAATTATTTAGATAATCATGATGTAGGTTGTGTTTATAGTGCTCAGGAAATGGTAGATGCTGAAGGTAATTTTGTGAGATTAGGTCGTTCAGCACCTTTTTCTCGTGAAGGCTTATTATATGGAATGATTGTTAGCCAGTTTAGATGTTATAGAAAACGAGATTGGTTAAGAACAGAAGGATTTGCGGAAGATTTAGAAACGGCAGAAGATTATGATTTAGGTCTAAAATTGGCAGAAGTCTGCGATATTCATCACATTGACAAAGTCACTTACCAGTATCGGTGGCATGGTGACAATACCAGTATTGTGAAACGTAAACAACAAGAAAAAGATCATGTCCTAGTTATTAATCGTTCCTTACAAAGGATGGGATTAAGTAAATGGGAAGCAGTGCCTGCAGATGCTTCAAATCAACGTGTAGTAAGATTTCAACTCAAAGAGGAAGTACCACAGCAAGATACTGATAAATCGGTTAAAAATGTTTGTGTTCAAGATATTATCTACCTAATCGTAACCTGTGAAAAATATCTGTGGAGAGCTAATGCTGTTAGGAATACTTGGCTAAAAGAATTTAAAAACTCTGGTGGGCGTTATTACTTTTTGATGGGTAATCCTGCTCTTAACTATGCTGAGGTGATTGATGACATATTATATGTCCCTTGTCGAGATGATTATGAATCATTACCTCTAAAACTGGCATTGGGATACCAATTTGTCTATGAAAACTTGACGTTTAGTCATATTTGCAAAATCGATGATGATGTTTTCCTTAACGTAGACAATTTTGTGCAGGTTGTGTTGCCTCAATTAGCCGATAAACCCTTTGCTGGGGGTAGAATTTGGCAATATCAACGAAAGATAGATAATACCTATCACTTTGGTAAATGTAGCGATGAGAGGTTTCATAAACGTTACCACCGAAATACCGCTCCTTGCGATTATCCACTGGGGGGAAACATTTATTTTCTCAGTAGAGAAATTTTGCCTATTCTCATTAGCAAAATTGGAACATTGAGAGAAGAGCTAAAACAATTCATTTATTCCTATGAAGACATCAGAATTGCTGAGATTTTACATGCCAATGGTGTATCTGTATGGCAACTCAACCGGTTTATTAGCAAGGAAGCCTCAAATAGCATAGTAAAAGACCACAATTTTACTGTTGTTTATGAAATAAAAGAGACTATCACATATCAGCAATTGTACGAACTGAGTGTAGAGAACAAGCCTAAATTACCAATTATTCAAAGTCTTTGGATTGGTAACACATTATCCACTTTAGAACAGCTCTCAATTACTTCTTTTTTAAGAAATGGTCATGAATTTCATTTATATGTCTACGATGAAATTTCAAATGTTCCCGCAGGAACTATTCTAAAAGATGCTAATGAAATTATTCCTAAAGCAAAAATCATCGTACACAAAGAAACCGGTAGTTACGCACTTTTTGCCGATATTTTTCGTTATAAGCTACTGTTGATGAAAGGTCATTATTGGGTTGATGCCGATGTTATCTGTTTAAAGCCTTTTGACCTAAACAGAGATTATGTTTTTGCGGTGGAAAGATCAGAAAATTATCAAGAACAAAAGATTGCCAGTTGCGTTATAAAAGTTCCTGCCAATTCAGCAATAATGAATTATTGCTATGAACAGGCAATTTCTACAATCAATGTAGAAAATTTAGCCTGGGGAACAATTGGTCCCGACTTAATTCACCAAGCGGTTGTTAAATACCATTTGCAGGAATATGCCACCTCTTACTTGGATTTCTGCCCAATCCATTGGCGAGAACATTTTAAGTTAATTGATGGGAAAACACCCATTCCAGTCAATTCCTACGCCATTCATTTTTGGAATGAAGTGTGGAGAAGAAACGGTTTGGATAAAGATGCAATTTACACCTCTTCTTCAATATATTCTCTGTTGAAGGCAAAATATCGAGCTTTTATCTGACAACAATATTTTTGAAGCCGCAGAAATGGGCTGAACTCATGCGAAAGTAGCATGATTTTTGGCGATGGCGTATGTCAACGACCACATTTTCTCTCGTCGAATATATCCCAACGTTAAATTTATAACAGCAAGATTAAATTAATAATGAGCATTTTGATTCAACAAGTACATAAATATTATCACAATTTACACGCACTATCAGAAATTGATTTTAATATTCCTCAAGGCTGTTTTTTTGGACTTTTAGGTCCCAATGGCGCAGGAAAATCTACCCTAATCAATATCATAGCCGGTTTGGTTTACGCAACACAAGGCACTATCTCCGTGATGGGACACGATGTGCGACAACAATGGCGACAAGCGCGTCAATCTTTGGGTGTGGTACCGCAAGAATTGGTTTATGATCCCTTTTTTACTGTCAATGAATTGCTCAGATTACAATCCGGTTATTTTGGTTTAGGACGCCGCAATCAACCGTGGATAAAGGAACTATTGGAAATTTTGGATTTGAGTGATAAAACCAAAGTCACCATGGGACATTTATCCGGTGGTATGAAACGGCGTGCCTTGATTGCACAAGCATTGGTACATAAACCGCCAATTATTGTGCTAGATGAACCAACAGCCGGTGTTGATGTTGAATTGCGTCAAATGATTTGGGCGTTTTCCAAACGACTACATCAAGAAGGACACACGATTATTCTTACCACGCATTATTTGGAAGAAGCGGAAACTTTATGTGAACAAATTGCAATTTTAGATCAAGGAAAAATGATTGCTTTAGATACAACTCATGCCTTATTAGGGCGTTATCCTTATCGAATGCTGAAACTCAATTTAACCACGCAAAACATCAAAATTCCATCAACATTAGCAGAAAAAGTGCAATCTTTGACACAAAACGAACTGATTTTAAAATTACACCGCGAACATGATCCTATTGGTGCTATTTTAGAAACACTACGTGATGCTGGTATTCATTTTACTGATTTACATACAGAAGAGCCTAATTTAGAAGATGTTTTCATTAGTCTAACCCACAGAGAAAAGTCATGAATTGGTACGGTTTATATACTTTATTTAGCAAAGAAGTCTGGCGTTTTTTAAAAGTTGCCATTCAAACTTTACTCACACCTATCGTGACAGTGTTACTATATTTATTAGTATTTTCATCAGTATTATCATCACATGTGCAAGTTTATGAAAGCGTTGATTATGCAGCTTTTTTAGTTCCCGGCTTGATTATGATGACTATTATTCAAAACGCATTTGCCAATACCTCATCGAGTTTATTTCAAGCAAAAACAATTGGTAGCATCGTTTTTATATTACTCGCTCCCCTATCCTCTTGGGAATGCTATCTAGCTTACGTAGGTGCAGCCGTAGTGCGTGGTTTATTAGTTGGCATCGGTGTGTGGATTGCTGCTTTATGGTTTGTCCATTTACCACTTCACAACTTATTAATATTACTGATATTTTCCATATTAGGCAGTGCGATTTTAGGCACTTTAGGCATTATTGGTGCGATTGTCAGCGAAAAATGGGATCATCTCTCTGCGTTTCAGAATTTTGTCATTTTACCACTCTCATTTTTAAGCGGCGTATTCTATTCTGTTAATAACTTACCAGGTATTTGGCGAGAGATTTCTCACTATAATCCTTTCTTTTATATGATTGATGGCTTTCGTTATGGTTTTTTAGGTGTTTCTGATGTACCAATCATCACAAGTCTTTGGATAACAACAATATTTATGATACTTGTTGCTGCCATTTGTCTAAGAATACTACAAACTGGTTACAAAGTACGTGGTTAAACTATTTATTAAACAACAAGGCAGTGGACAACCCATTGTTTTTCTACATGGTTGGGGATTTAACCACAGTATTTGGGACAAAACAGCAGCCGCATTAGACAACTGTACCTACCAAGTTGATTTGCCCGGACATGGTAAAAGTCCCTTCTGTCATTATCAATTACCCACTTTAACCGATTGTTTAATTGAACAATTACCTGAAAATGCGATTTGGATTGCGTGGTCTTTAGGCGGCTTATTGGCAATGGCAACTGCGATACGTTATCCACGATTTATCAAAGCACTGGTTTTAGTCAGCAGTTCGCCGCGCTTTGTCACGACAGATAATTGGTTATGTGCGATGAAAGAAACAGTTTTACAGCAATTTAACCAACAATTACAAGAAGATAGTATTTCAACTTTACAACGTTTTCTTGCCTTACAAGTCAAAGATACCTCAACCGCGCGTCAACAACTGCGTGAGCTATCCCATTTATTAAAAAACAATGGATATCCACAGCTAGCAGCATTACAATCTGGCTTACATTTACTACAAACAACTGATTTACGCGAACAACTATCCATGATTACTTGCCCAACTTTGGCTATTTTGGGACAACAAGATGCAATTGTCCCAGTCAGTGTTGGGGTTGTATGGCAACAATGGATGCCATCACTACGTATTGTATTAATAAAATCAGCTGCCCACATCCCATTTTTATCACACCCAGATACTTTTTTACATGAATTACAAAGATTCCTCCACGACTGCGTTACCGCCTGATTACTTAGAATTTAATCAAGTCATTCAATCGTTTAATCGAGCGGCTCATCATTATTCAGCACATGCGTATTTGCAAAAAAAAATTGGTGAAGATTTAATTCAACGCTTACAATATTTAACCATGAAACCGCTACAAATTGCGGATATTGGCTGTGGTTCTGGACATTTACTGCCATTATTGCAACAATTTTATCCAACAGCGCAAATTTATGGTATTGACGTTGCGCCCCAAATGTTACAAATTGCCCAACAAACCCATCCAACGGCACAATTTATTTGCGCAGAAGCCACGCAATTACCTATAGCAACGCATAGCATGGATTTGATTATTTCTAATTTGATGTTGCAGTGGTGTAATGACATTCATGCAGTTTTCACAGAATTTGCAAGAGTGTTAAAGCCAGAAGGCACCTTATTATTTTCCACTTTTGGACCAGATACTTTACAAGAATTACGTCTTAGTTGGGCAAAAGTCGATAATTACAACCATATTAACTACTTTATCGACATGCATAACATTGGTGATAGCTTACTTCAAGCGGGTTTACGCTCACCAGTGATGGATGCAGAACGGCTAGTTTTAACTTATCCTGATGGTATGCGTTTAATGCGTGATTTGAAAATGATTGGCGCACATAACGTGACATTAGGTAGACCTCAGGGATTAACGGGTAAAGGAAAATTACAAGCAGTGTTAGCACATTACGAGACTTTTCGTACTGAACAAAATTTATTGCCAGCAACTTATGAAGTGATTTATGGTTATGCTTTGGGCAATTATCCGGTAGAAACAGAATTATCAATTGTTTCGCTTGAGAATTTGCATCGCTTATGAAACCAACTTGGTTTATCACCGGCACAGATACTGAAATTGGTAAAACACGGTGCACAGTGAATTTAATCCATTCATTTCGTCAACAAGGCATCACCGTTGCGGGTATGAAACCGATTGCAGCGGGTGGTTATTGGGAAAATGGTATATTGAAAAATAGCGACGTTGAGCAATTAATCACTACTAGCGGACTAAAAATTCCTTATGCTGATATCAATCCTTACTTATTTGAATTACCGATAGCTCCTCATTTAGCAGCGGCGCAGTTAGGACAAGTGATTGAATTAAATAAAATTATTTCTGCTTATCAACGTTTGACCAGTCATGCAGATGTTATTTTGATCGAAGGTGTAGGGGGCTGGCGTGTGCCAATTAATGCGACTCAAGACATGGCAGATATTGTTCATGCAGTTGGGGCACAAGTGATTGTAGTAGTGGGATTGCGTTTGGGTTGTATTAATCATATGTTATTGACTATAGAAGCTATTTTACGAGATCAGTGTATCATCGCGGGATGGATTGCAAATACGATTGATCCTCAGTTTGCAACAACAGATGTGATTAACACCCTATCTTCACGTATCGATGCACCTCTATTGGCGGTGATTCCATTTATGTCGTCACAAAATGAACGTTTTTTTATTCCGTTGAATTTTTAATATGTATTAAACGACAAAAGTGCGTTGGCTCTAGCAAAAAAACAACTGCCTGATATTATTTTGCTTGCTTTCAAGAAAGTGCTTAAAAGAATTGATCTTGAATAGCACGCGTAGCACCAATAGCATTAAGTTAAGGGAATTTTGCTTCCCCCTTTACAAAAGGGGGATTGAGGGGGATTTTTTATATTTCAATTACTTAAATCCCCCCTGCCCCCTTTAAAAAAGGGGGGAAACGCTTAACTTAATGGCATTGACGCGTAGCACGCGTAGGTCCGATTAGCGTAGCGTAATCGGACGCATGTTACTCGTCGCCGCAAACCGAAATATCTATATCACCACACCACAAGGTAAATAAATACCTTGCGCGACCTATCCTCGTTCCAAGAAGAATCAATAACTTATGAGCGAAAAAATGTGATTTTTGGGAGTTCTTTTACAGCCTCGGAGCATGGGAACGAGAAAAACATGCGTCCGATTACGCTACGCTAATCGGACCTACGGTCTCCGCAATTGTTTGTTAAATTCCTAAGACTCGAACATGTGCAACATTATCGAGTACAACCACAAAATTAACTGAGCACTACGTTTTTCAGTATTAAAACTTACAGAGCCTCCGTGAAGAATTTCATTTCTTGTTCTAGGAATCGTTTGTTCTGCATCACCAGCGACAAGCTCATATGTTTTAATCTTTGTGTAATATAATTTCAACTGATCTTGTCGAGTTATCGCGTGGTCTAGCTTTGGAACCAAGCCTGTCAAATTGGATTTTTGATTGATAAAACCATCCGCTTTAACAGGGTTTATTTTTCTTTGATTTATTGATACGTACTTTGCCTTTTCAAGTGACTCAGTGAAAACTCCCTCTATAAGCACATATAGAAGGCAAACACTACCAGCGTAATGTTCTTTATTATGCAATTCTAAAGCTTCTTTTATCAGTGGAAGTCGGTTTTGATCAAGCGTCAAGCTGGCATAAAAATCGACCAAAGATTTTTGGAACGCTTGATTAGATATAACATCAAGCAAAGTAATCGCATTTGGATCTTTCTGAAAATCAATAGCTTCAAAAACATGAGCCCACTCTACAACATCATTTGCAATTTCAAAATCAGGATCACTAAGTCCCGATGTTATGTTATTCAAATATGGTTTAAGCTGAAGATAAAATTCAGCGAATTTCGCCCATAGCTCGAGCCTTTCGCAATGCTCTTCAATAATAAATTCACTCAAAGCTTTGTTCATTGCTACAGCATATTGCTGCCATTGGCGAATATGTGGTTCTAAAGCTTTACGGGCAGCAATCAAGGCCGGAGCAAAGTCTTCCTTCCACCAAGTAAAAAAATCCCTATTCTCTGGTTGCTTACTCACGACTAACTCCTTTGGAATTTAACGCCTAGCTTGGCGGTTTTTGTGCGTCTTTTTGCACAAAAAGCCCGCGTAGGTCCGATTAGCGTAGCGTAATCGGACGCATGTTACTCGTCGCCACTAACCGAAATATCTATATTGCCACACCACAAGGTAAATAAATACCTTGCACAACCTATTGGTGAAACGTGGAATACAGCCAATCTGCTACACGTTTTACAAACACATGATTTAATGATTTTTTGTTTTGAACAAAATTGAGATTATTAATCTGATAAACATGCGTCCGATTACGCCTCGCTAATCGGACCTACGGTCTGACAGTTATAATTCGCCGGTAATCACTACATTTGGTTTCTTTTTTGGATTAAATTGTACCCGTGCCGTCATACGCGGATTGAGATAAACATTACCCGCTTTATCAACTAACATAACATTTTTAATTCCCATTTGTTTAGCAATACGGTACCAATCTTGTAAACCGGCTATTGATAGTGCAGTTGATGCAGCATCCGCTAAGGTTGCATTGGAATCTATAACTGTTACTGAAGTAAAATCATGCGCTGATCGACCGGTGCGTGGGTCTAAAATATGTGAATAACGCACGCCTTGATATTCTAAATAACGTTCGTAGTTACCTGAAGTAATAACACTTTCTTCGCCTTCAGTCGCAATCCCCGCCAATACATCTTCACCATTTGGGTCTCTAATACCAATCATCCAAGGTCTTTGATTTATTTTACCAATTGCTTTTAAATTACCGCCCGCATTGACGATAGCATTTTCTATTCCCAATTCTTGCAATCGTTTTATTGTTAAATCAACTGCATAGCCTTTGGCAAGACCTCCTAAATCAAGTTCTACAGCTGAATTATGTGATAAAATTTGTTCGTTGGTTATTTCTAAATCTGCCATGGTGGGTTTTAACATCAATAATTGGGTAATTGCTTCATCAGTGGGTGGCGGATTGGTGGGTATCTCATCGCTGTGAAATCCCCATAATGTGATTAATTTTCCGATTGCTGGATTAAAAAGTCCTTCACTCTGTTGAGAAAATTGTTGAGCTAATTGCAACATTTTTAATAAATGCGGGTCTTGCGTAGTGGCTATTTTACCTTGTGCAAATGCTTGATTTAATGCAGTTAAATGACTAGGATGCCATGCGTGCCAATCATTGTGCATGGTTTGTAATTCTTGCATAACTAATTTGGTCGTTTGTTCTGCTTTTTCATCAGATATGTCCCAAATGCTAATACCCACTAAAGTACCAAATACAAAAAAATCAGCATGATAAGGTTGTTTTTCTTGATCGGCACAACCGATTAAACATAAAATCATAAAAGCATAAAATAATTTTTGCATAATTTTCTTAAAATATTTTTAAGCGATATAGAACCCACGTTATTTATTCAAATTGGATGGATAATAGCATAATTGTCTTATTATCCACCCTTTAAAATTAATTACTTCTGATTATCTCGCTTAATATCCGCGATTTTATTAATCAATTTTGCTGCTATTTGATTGAAGTGGCTGCCTAACTTCATTTTCTCTAATGCCTCTTCTTTTTGGGCACTTAAAGCTATTTGCAAAATACTGGCGGCTTCGTCATGAAAATCACGATGTAATTCAACTAGTTCTTTGTAATATGGTAATTTTCTACCCTCGGCAGAATCTAACCATTGTCCAAATGAACACAAGTGGGCATTGCGTACATCTGCAATAACCAAATCACTTTTTCCATGTTCGATAATGTCCTTTAAACGAAATTTCCAACGACTATGGCTTTGAATCATTTTATCAAAATCAGCGTGAATTTTATGCATAGTGTTATTTTTCCGATTTTTTTACCACTGAAACGAAATTTGCGTCACCATTTTAAGTGAGAATTCACCATAAATCAATGTGCTAACTTTGCTTCAAGCTGTTCAAGTCGGATTTGTTGTTGTTCGATGGTTTTTTGTTGTTCTTTGATGGCTTCAATTAACACTGGAACAATCGCTTGATAATTCACGCCTTTTATGTCATCTGGCGTTGGATAAACTACTTGTGGTAAGACCTTTTCGACTTCTTGTGCGATTAAGCCTATTTTGTCTAATTTTTCTGGATCGCGTTTCAAATTGTATTCAACGCCACGCAACTTAAGGACTGTGGATAATCCGTAGTTGATAGGTCTGATGTTTTCTTTGATGCTTTGATCAGATTCTACTACAAAATCAGCCGCATACATTTTACCATCTTGTTCAGCAGTTATATTTCTGGCATAAATGTCGGTATAACCATGATTAAAATGCCAAAAATCGATTTGTCCCGTGGTAGAGCCAATGGTGGGACGATCATAATCGCCATCTTCTGGAGAAATTCTGATACCTTTCGCATTGAGCCAAGTGCCTACTTGTACATAGAAATTGCCAATATTTTTAACTCCTTCTTCAAAATCATTGTCAAAATTCAAAAACAATTCGTCTCTTTCCCAACCATGTACAAAAGCACGATTTTCATAAGATTTCTTCCTACCTTGCGGTCTGCCATCATCAACACCAATACGCAAATCCGAACCTTTAACGACTAAGCTACCTTCCAAATAGTCTTCGGCGATTGCGGAATGAGTGAATAATAATAAACTTGCTGACACACCAATGCTGATATTTTTTAACATAAATGCTCCTTATCTTAAAATTGAGTTAAACTATTTTTCAGACAAGGCTTCAATACCTTGCCAATTTTTTGGAATCCCTTGTTTCAAATAGTGTTCACAACGTTCTAAATAAAAACAAGCGGCTTTGTCTTCACAAAATTCGATTGTGATTTGTTGAAAATACTTTGCTGCTTTTTTAAAATTTTGTTGATAATAAAATTCAAGTGCTTGATTAAAAACAGGTTCTAAAGCTAACTTCTTTTCTTGATTTTCTTGAGATTCACTATCAAGAATTTCAAAGATATGAACTGCTTCATTTTTGCCTTTGACACGCACTTTACCTAAAAATCGATAACAATGTTTTGCTGGGTCTTCTAATTCGGCTAAAATTTCTCCACTAATCAACGTTGATGCGCCGTAAAATTTAGTGAGACCTTCTAATCGAGAGGCAAGATTAACCGCGTCAGAAATAACCGTACCTTCCATACGTTGTTCTTCGCCAATTGTACCTAACATCAAAGTACCACAATGTAGACCAATGCCAATCTTAATCGGTTGTAATTGTTGTTTCATTCGTTCGATGTTGAATTGCATGAGTTGTTTATGAATTTCAATCGAAGCTTGCACTGCATCATCTGCACTGTTGGGAAAAAGTGCCATCACCGCATCACCAATATATTTGTCAATAAAACCATTATGTTTGCGAATTACCGGACTGACACGACCTAAATAAGCGTTAATAAATTTAAAATTTTCCTTAGGTGTCATATTTTCTGATAAAGTCGTAAATGATCGAATATCAGCAAAAAGGACTGTCATTTGTTTTTGAATATGATCGCCCAATCTGACATCAATAATGCTCTCTTTTTCAAGCAATCGTAAAAATTCCAAAGGCACAAATTTACTATAGGCAATATTTACCTGCGCTAATTGTATATGTGTTTTAATTCTGGTAATTAGTTCGCCTTTGGAAAAAGGTTTAGTCAAATAATCATTGGCACCCGATTCCAAACCTTGTACCAAATCAGACGCTTGATTTTTTGCAGTTAACATAATAACAGGTAATTGTGCCGCGGGATAAGTTTCTCGAATAATACGGCAGACTTCAAAACCCGACATTTTCGGCATCATAATATCTAAAAGTACAATAGCAAATCGAGTTCCACTGGCAATTGCACGCAAAGCTTCTTGACCATTGTTTGCACGAATAATGGCGTAATTTTCCAAGCCTAATTGATTTTCTAACACTTGTAAATTAATCGGATCGTCATCAACAATCAAAATGCGTAAAGATTCGCAGATATCATTATCTGATTTTAAATGAGGTGTTAATTTGTCTTTACTCGCCTGTAATTCGCAATTATCTAAAACAAGAGTATTTTGTAACATTCTATCAGGAATGATTACTGGCATTCGTTGAATAGTATGAGGAATTACAATCGCGGACTGATCAATTATTTCATTTTTTGATAGAGGCAAAGTGAAACTGACTTCTGTTCCAATATGTGGCGTAGAAAAAATGGTAATTTCTCCTCCATGTAATTCAACTAATTGTTTAGTAATAGAAAGTCCTAAACCTGTTCCACCATATTGACGTGAAATTGAACCATCTGCTTGTTCAAAAGGTAAAAAGACTTTCTTTAACTTATCTGCTGAAATACCGATACCGGTGTCAATAATGCTAATTTTTAACCAACCATTTTGCTGCGTCGCTAAGATTTCAATCGTACCTGATTCAGTAAATTTAATCGCATTACTAATAAGGTTATGTAAAATTTGTTGCAACCGATTTTCATCAGCATCAATGAGCAAATCGTTATGCACTTTATTAATTAATTGTAATTCTCGCTTTCCAATCAATGGCATAGATAATGTCAATACGACATCAATCACGACTTTAATACCCACTGGTTTAATTTGTAATTCTATATTTTTGTACTTCAATTTAGAAAAATCCAAAATATCATTGACTAAATTAGATAAACGTTTACCACTGATCACAATCATAGATAAATTTTCAATCGCTTTAGTTGGTAACGTGCCAGTAGCACCATCCATCATAGATTCCGCAATACCGATAATACCACTGATAGGTGTGCGTAATTCGTGTGATGTATTGGATAAAAAATCGTCTTTTAGTCGGTCAAGCTCGGTGAGTTCGGTATTATTTTGCTTAATTTGATTAATATAATTCCGCATAGATTGCACCATAATATTGATGCTTTGTTTTAACAATTCTAATTCGTTATTTGTCACTACTGTAATTGGATGTTCCAAAACACCTTGTGCAATAATATCAACACTTTTGACTAATTTTCTAATTGGCTTAGTAATCCAAGCAGAAATGATAAAAGTAAAGATAATGCTCAAAATAATCGTAATAAAACTCAATAGCATATGAAAAGCAGAAGTGCGTTGCAAACCTTCATCAATAAATTTAGTGTTATAATCAAGCTGAATAACCTTGCTAGGGTCTAAATTAATATCAGTATCTTCATCTTTTAAATTGATAAAAATATAGTCACTAAAATGTCTTTTCGCCTCATTGTAAAAGCGCAAAGGTCTTTTATTTTCATAAACTTGCTTGATAATATTGATCGTTTCTTCATCAGATTGATAATCCGGATCACCAAATAATTGCCCATAGCGGGTAAAAATTCTAATTTTGTTGAGAGAAGGATTTAATACTTTGAGCCGATCAGTGATATCGGTTAAATCTAAATCAGCCATTAAATCATTGAATTCTTCGGAAGTTAAACCTAATTCTAACAAATACTTATGATCTGGTGTTGGCATATAAGCAAATTTTCTCAACAAACCTGTACGCGTCTCAATAGATAATCGACCATCAACAAACTTGTCATTTTGGCGGATTGAAGTGAAAAAATTGAAAACATCAGGAAATTGCTTAAAATCTAAACCTAAGTCTTTGTTATAAGTAGTATATTCTACGATGCCATTTGCATTAATAACATACAAATCCATTTTATTACCCAACTGACGTTTAAGAGCGAATAAATCGAGTTTAGCAGGATCATCACCTACTTTATGATAAGCAGCGATAAATTGTTTAAATGCCAACTGCATGTCCTGTCCCAATGTTCTCTCTATCACTTTGTGACCGGCATCAACGAGTTTAATTGCATTGATAATATTGCTTTCGATTTGTTTTTGTTGTAATTCGTAAGCAATTTCTAGGTTATACTTAGCATTGAGATAATCAGAAATAGTCATGACAAGCAAAATGGGAATAATTAATAGTAGAAAAGAACCCATTAGCGTATATTTCAATGGAATATAACGTAATTGCGAGGACTGATTAAGCACACGTTTAAAGAACATTTTAGTATTGATAAGTAGTAATCATTCTGTAGAAATTACTGATTATTCTATCTTATTATAAAGCAGAGACATTAAAAATATTTTATTAAATCTTAAATTTCACTTAAATTTAATAAGTTGTATGTTAGTATGCATTGTTAAAATATTAATAATCAATATATTATAACTATTCCGTAAATAGCATTATCCCTACGTACTTTAACAAATATTTAGAAACTCGATTGCTAACAATTTTCATGGATAAAATTCTCTTACGTGGCGTAAAAACCCACAACTTAAAAAATATCAATCTTGATTTACCACGCAATAAACTCATTATTATCACCGGCTTATCAGGTTCTGGAAAATCTTCTCTGGCTTTTGATACACTTTATGCCGAAGGACAGCGACGCTATGTAGAATCACTATCTGCATACGCCAGACAATTCTTATCTATCATGGAAAAGCCTGATGTAGAATCGATTTCCGGCTTATCTCCTGCTATTTCGATTGAGCAAAAATCCACTTCCCATAATCCACGTTCCACAGTGGGTACCGTGACGGAAATCTATGATTATCTAAGATTATTATACGCTCGCATTGGCGAACCTACTTGTCCAACACATGGAATTATTTTAGCAGCACAAACTATTAAACAAATGGTCGATCAAGTACTTACTTTGCCCGAAAATACCCGTTTAATGCTGCTTGCACCAATTATTAAAGAACGTAAAGGCGAACATATTCAATTGTTAGAAGCTTTAAAAATACAAGGTTTCATTCGTGCAAGAATCGATGGTCAAATTGTCGAATTAGATAATGCCCCGAGTTTAAAACTTTATAAAAAACACACAATAGAAGTAGTGATAGATCGATTTAAAGTACGCACCGATTTAAAATTACGCTTAACTGAATCTTTTGAAACGGCACTGAAATTAAGTCATGGATTAGCAATTATCACGTTTATGGAAACAGAAAAACCGGATATGCTATTTTCTACCCTTTTTTCTTGCCCAGAATGCGGCTATAGCGTCAGCGAACTAGAACCACGCTTATTTTCCTTCAATAATCCTGTTGGTGCCTGTCCAACTTGTGACGGTTTGGGCGTAAAGCAATTCTTTGATCCTAATAAAATTATTCTTAATCCACACAAAACGTTAGCCGATGGTGCGATTCGCGGTTGGGATCGAAAAAATACCTTTTATTTTCAAATGTTAGAAGCTTTACAAGCACATTATCATTTTGATTTAGCAACCCCTTTTAACGATTTACCTAAAGATATTCAATTTATTATTCTATATGGTAGTGGCGAAACAAAAATTAATTTAGTAAATCAAACAGATAACGGCACTACTTTTGCCCGTAAAAAACCATTTGAAGGCATTATTCCCAATTTTGAACGCCGCTATCGTGAAACCGAATCAGATCATGTGCGTGAAGAATTAGCTAAATATTTAAGTCAACAAGAATGTAGTGATTGCCAAGGTACGCGATTATGTGAAGCGGCACGTCATGTTTTTATTGCTGGGCATAATTTAGCCCAAATTACCGAATTATCCATTAATAAAACATTAGAATTTATTAATAATTTACAATTTAATGGACAAAAAGCCAAAATAGCCAGTAAAATATTAAGAGAAGTAATAGAACGACTTGAATTTATTACACATGTTGGTTTAGAATATCTTACTTTAGCGCGCAGTGCAGAAACTCTGTCTGGTGGAGAAGCACAACGTATTCGCTTAGCCAGTCAAATTGGTGCAGGTTTAGTGGGTGTTATGTATATTTTAGATGAACCCTCCATTGGATTACATCAACGAGACAATCAACGCTTATTAGAAACACTGACGCGATTACGTGATTTGGGCAATACCGTGATTGTTGTTGAACACGATGAAGAAGCGATCAAAACGGCTGATTATATTATTGATATTGGACCAGGTGCCGGTGTACATGGCGGCGAAATTGTTGCACAAGGCAGCTATCAGCACATTATGCAAGAAGCCAATTCTCTAACTGGACAATATTTGGCTAAGAAACGCATCATTGCTATACCGAAAAAACGAATCTCTATTGATAAGACTAAAGTACTCATTTTAACCGGTGCCAGTGGAAATAATTTAAAATCGGTAAATTTAACCATCTATATTGGTGTAATTACTTGTATTACAGGTGTTTCTGGTTCCGGAAAATCAACTTTAATTAATGACACGTTATATCCTCTAGTCGCGCGAGAATTAAATCGTACTCAGTTAGAAATTGCCCCTTATCAATCAATTCAAGGGATTGATTTATTGGATAAAGTGGTAAATATCGATCAAAGTCCCATCGGACGTACACCGCGATCCAATCCTGCGACTTATACTGGCATTTTTACGCATGTACGCGAGCTTTTTGCTGCAACGCCAGAAGCACGTTCCCGCGGCTATACGCTAGGACGTTTTAGCTTTAATGTCAAGGGTGGACGCTGTGAAGCCTGTCATGGAGATGGCGTGATCAAAGTGGAGATGCACTTTTTGCCCGATATTTATGTTGAATGTGACGAGTGTCAGGGTAAACGTTATAATCGTGAAACATTAGAAGTTGAATATAAAGGTAAAAATATCCATAATCTATTAGAAATGACGATTGAAGATGCTTTTTTGTTTTTTGAAGCAATTCCAGTATTAAAACGTAAGTTGCAGACATTGCTTGATGTGGGTTTGGCTTACATTACTTTGGGACAGCGGGCAACTACATTATCAGGTGGTGAAGCGCAACGAGTTAAATTATCTAAAGAATTATCCAAGCGTGATACAGGTCAAACGTTGTATATTTTAGACGAGCCGACGACAGGATTACATTTTCATGATATTGCGCAATTGTTGACTGTATTACATCGTTTGCGTGATCAAGGAAATACAGTTGTAGTGATTGAACACAATTTGGATGTTATTAAAACAGCGGATTGGATTGTTGATTTGGGTCCTGAAGGTGGTGATGGCGGTGGTGAAATCATCGCAACAGGTACGCCTGAATTGGTAATGAAAAATAAACATTCTTATACCGGTCAATTTTTAGCAAAACATATTAAAAAATTATAACCCTAGAAAATTCATCAAAACCCTCTTTTCAATCAAAGAGGGTAAAGAAAGTTACTACAGTTTAACGCTTATCATCTTTTACTTCTTTGAAGTCGGCATCAACAACATCGTCGTTTTGATCTGATTTTTGTTGCGCAGAACGGGCGGCTTCAGTAAAACCATCGACACCCGCATCATCCGCGCCTTCTGCTTGTGCATAGGCTTTTTGTGCCAATTTTCCAGACAACTCAGCCAATGTTTGTGTTTTAGCGTCAATATCAGCTTTATCATCACTACGAACTGCGGTTTTTAACGCTTCAATTGCAGCTTCAATCGCTGTTTTCTCATTGGCTTCTACTTTCTCACCCAAATCAGTTAACGATTTAGTCGTTGCATGAATTAGATTATCCGCTTGATTGCGCGCACTGGCAAGTTCTTGGAATTTCTTATCTTCTTCGGCGTGAATTTCTGCTTCACGGATCATATTTTCAACTTCTGCATCTGACAGACCGCTAGACGCTTTAATTTCAATCGATTGCTGTTTACCCGTTGCTTTATCTTTAGCAGAAACGTGCAAAATCCCGTTAGCATCAATATCAAATACCACTTCAATTTGTGGTACGCCGCGTGGTGAAGGTGGAATGCCTGCTAAATCAAAACGTTCTAGCGATTTATTTGCAGAAGCCATTTCGCGTTCACCTTGTAATACATGCACGGTTACTGCGGTTTGATTGTCATCAGCAGTTGAAAATACTTGGGTTGCTTTAGTTGGGATCGTAGTGTTTTTCTTGATAATTTTGGTCATCACACCGCCCAAAGTTTCAATGCCCAAAGATAAGGGTGTGACGTCTAACAATAGTACATCTTTAATTTCACCAGAGAGCACCGCACCTTGCACAGCCGCCCCAATTGCAACCGCTTCATCAGGATTAACGTCTTTACGGGGTTCTTTACCAAACAAATTCTTAACCGTTTCTTGTACTTTAGGCATACGGGTTTGACCGCCGACCAAAATCACTTCATCAATCTCGCTCACGTTAATTCCAGCATCTTTGATCGCAATACGACATGGCTGAATTGTGCGCTCAATTAATTCTTCTACCAATGCTTCCAATTTGGCACGATTAAGTTTAATATTCAAATGCTTAGGTCCACTGGCATCTGCCGTGACATAAGGTAAATTTACATCAGTTTGACTGCTAGATGATAATTCGATTTTGGCTTTTTCAGCGGCTTCTTTCAATCTTTGTAGAGCCAATGGGTCATTTTTTAAATTAATGCCAGTATCTTTTTTGAACTCTTCAACTAAAAATTCGATAATGCGTAAGTCGAAATCTTCACCACCTAAGAAGGTATCGCCATTAGTCGCCAATACTTCAAATTGTTGTTCACCATCAACTTCAGCAATTTCAATAATGGAGACGTCAAAAGTACCGCCGCCTAAATCATAAACCGCAATTTTAGCGTCGCCGCGTTTTTTATCCATGCCGTAAGCCAGCGCGGCTGCGGTCGGTTCGTTAATAATACGTTTGACTTCTAAACCCGCAATACGTCCGGCGTCTTTAGTCGCTTGACGTTGTGAATCGTTAAAATAGGCTGGCACAGTAATTACCGCTTCACTGACAGTTTCACCTAAATAATCTTCAGCGGTTTTCTTCATTTTCATTAAAACGCGTGCAGAAATCTCAGGTGGTGCCATCTTTTTACCTTTGACATCAACCCACGCATCACCGTTGTCAGCAGCCACAATTTTATAAGACACCATATTAATGTCGCGCTGCACAACGCTGTCTTTAAATTTGCGTCCAATCAAACGTTTAATCGCAAATAATGTATTGTTTGGATTTGTAACCGCTTGACGTTTAGCTGATTGACCTACCAACACTTCTTCGTCATTGGTAAATGCAACGATTGACGGCGTAGTACGTGTACCTTCGCTGTTTTCAATCACACGCACATTCTTACCTTCCATGACGGCGACGCAAGAATTTGTTGTACCTAAGTCAATTCCAATAATTTTTCCCATGTTTTTCTCCGTAATCGAATAATTTTTTAAATTTTGTAACCTATAACTATCTAATTAATTCGTTATATTGGTAGTAGGATCAGTCTGTTGCAGTATAGCTTGTGCAATAGATTCTACCGTATAGCTACTTTGCCAATGTTTGCGATCCTGAGTATAATCACCCATACCTTGTTCAAAGCTTTGAATAAATTGGATAAAATCAGCAATTCCTAATTCTTTGCTTAAAATTTGGAATGCTAATTGCCGAATTTGTTGATCAGTTTTTAAATCTACACTAGGAAGTTCCATAAATCACCTTTTGTAACCAAGTTGATGGATTTGCAATTTCGATATTCAAATTTGTAATTAATCGAGCCTTTCTCAAAAATTTATCATCAACTGTCAAAAAAACGTCTGATCCACTTTCTGCACAAGCTAAATGCATGGCATCAAATGCATCTAATTGACAAGATTCAAAATAATTAGCTCTTCCCTAGCTTAATAAAAAACAAGGCTCAGGTGATCGAATTAAATCTGATATGAGGATTTTACTGTTGATCTCAAGCAATTTTCGCGTATTTGCTTATGATTCTGGAGTTTTAGCGATCACAACGCGCGCTGGACGTAATAAGCGTTCATTAAGTTGATACCCTTTTTGATGAACATAGACCACTGTACCATCTTCGACATTGGGAATAGGTTGCATCGACATTGCTTCATGTAAATGGGGATCGAATTTTTGATCTTGTGGGTAAACTTCTGCAATATTAAATTTTTCTAGGGCAGAACGGAACATTTGTAATGTCAATTCCATGCCTTCACAAATCGTTTCTAAACTGGTGTCGGGTTTGGAAGCGGCTTCTAAACCTAATTCCATACTATCTTTTATGGGTAATAGTTCCAAAACAAATTTTTCCAGACCAAACTTATGCGCTTTTTCAATATCTCGTTCAACTCGTCTTTGTAAATTGGCATTTTCCGCTTTTTGACGCAGCAACAATTCCCAATTTTCAGCAGCCTTTTTAGTTGCTTGTGCAAGTTCTTGGGTTAAAGTTTCGATAGAAGGTACCGCTTCTTGAGATTCAGCCGGTTTCTCAGTTACTTGTTCTGCTGCATCAGTTATATTTTTCACAGAATCAACTTGAGCAACGATAGATTCTTCTTGAATATCAGCCTGATCAATCGGTTTTACTTCTGTTGGATTAGACTCATTCATCACGGTTTCATTATGGGAAGAAGCATTTTCTTCAACTGTCATAGTCACTCCATTAGGGTAAAATCTTATTAAATTAGCGAAGTTAGGCTAAAATAACATTTTCGCGGGTTTATTAACAAAAGGGGTAATGGGGATAACTAATTCAATAATCAAGCATAAATGTGAGATTTTCATCAAATTAATCAACTAAATTTGTGCCCAATAACGCGGCAAACTAACAACACCGACTTCCAATCCGATTTGACGCACATTGAGTTTAGCCACATTATCTATTTGTTCGTAAATATGAATTGCGTTTTCACATAATAAACAAACAGTTACAAAATATTCGCCTTTCAAAAAACTTAATTGAGGAAATTGCACCCTCACCTTGGCATAACCTGTTGCATCCCGTTGAATTGGCAATTGATCATGCACAGTGCCCGCACTGGTGAGCATTCGACCATCATGACTTAAAATAATCGCTGCTACGCTGGGCGTCGGTAACTTGGGATCAGCGGTAAAACCAACGGTAATGCGCAATTCACTTTGACGACTGACAACATCCAATTCTTTACCCACAATACCATCAACGCTGACGGCGATTTCTGTCATATGCGCTGATCCCTCATTACTAGATTGAATGACGTGGTAACTCTCTGTATCAACAGGAGATTCATTACAAAAAACTCCCACTGATTCGTTATACGCACTGACAACTTGACTGGGTAATCCGCTCAATTTCACTTGTCCTTTTTCTAACCACAAGGCGTGATCACAGATGGCTTCTACTTGATATAAATTATGTGAGCAGAATAAAATCGTTTTTTTAGCCTGCTTAAATTGCATAATTCGGTTAAAAGATTTGCGCGCAAAAGCACCATCTCCCACCGATAACGCCTCATCAACGATTAAAATATCAGGTTCTACACAGGTAGCAACTGCAAAAGCCAAGCGTACAAACATACCTGATGAATACGTTTTAACGGGTTGATCAATGAATTCACGAATACCCGAAAAATCAACAATTTCTTCATATAAAACAGTCACATCATCAATAGACAAACCCATCATTGTACCGGTTAAATAAACATTCTCCTTACCTGTCATTTCAGGATGAAAACCACTACCCAATTCCAACAACGCCGCCACTCGACCATATACCGCGCAAGTACCCGTTGTCGGTTGCAACGTCCCAGCAATCAATTTTAATAAAGTACTTTTACCCGCACCATTACTACCAATAATACCGATAACTTGACCGGATTCAATAGTTAAATCAAACGATTGCAATGCAACAAAAGCTTGATGATGCATACGATGGGTTAAAATTTCTCGTAAGCGATCAAAGCCATGTGTATAATGGGTATAAATCTTACTCACATTGGTTAGTTGAATCGCTACCATGCTAAAATCCTTATCAAAATTGAGTACCACAATGCCCAGTTTTCATGAACCATTACGACTAAAACCTAAATTTTCTTACCACTTTCTAGCTGTACTAATGACACTCTACATGAGCAGTGGATTAATCTTATTTTCAGTCTCATTTCCACTACCAACATGGTCTGCGGCACTGTTAAAATTGAGCCTTCTATTTATAATTATTGTAACGGCTTTCCACACAATGCGCTATCACCTGTTATTAATCAACCACCCTTTAGATAATTGCGTTGTAACTCATCAAGCTCGCGTCACCTTAACCACAACACAAAAAGGTCAATTGGACAAAAGTTGCTTTAGTCACCCATTATTGATCATTTTGCGAGTAAGAGTAGAAAATAATAAGATATATACACTTATCCTCTTTGCTGACGCGCTTGAATCTGACATTTTTCGTATACTATCCACTCACTTGCATCATGCAGAATGTGATACTGACTAGCAACGATAAAAACTCACTTTAGTTAAAAATTTAATCCCTAATGACATCATTAATTGTTATACTATTACTTGCATTATTCGCTTGGTTTTGGTTTGAAAATCAAGGCTGTAAAGAAATTGCTATTCTCATTTGCAAACAAACTTGTCGACAGATCAAAGTACAATTATTAGACGATACCATTGTACTCACTCGAATTCGACTTAAAAGAAAATCATCGGGACAATTGACACTACAACGCACTTACTGCTTTGAATTTACTGATGATGGCAACGCACGGCGATCCAGTACTTTATTACTCACCGGTAAAAGATTAGAATTAATTGAAATACAAGGCTATTTTATCGAAACCGTCGATAATAGCATATAATTTACTTATTTTTATAATTTGTATAAACACCATCAAGGCAAACGCATTAAAACTTGACTGAAAAAAGAAAGTTAGAAATAATCCAATTTGAATTTCTAATCAGGAATATCGACGTGAACACGAACATTATAGAACACTTTTCATCCCTGCAAGCCCCACGCATAGAGCGAAAGAAACCGCATGCGTTAATGGATCATCGTGTTAGTGATTTGCGGAATTATCAGTGGTGCGGACGGCTGGGAAGCAATAGAAGAATTTGGGCATGAGAAAGAAAAATGGTTACGGAAATTCATCCCGTTAAAAAATTGCATGAAGCAGTTGTTGATTTCTTTGAAGTGTCAGAACGACATAAATATGCAAATGTGGAACGCGATTTTATTGAAGAAATTGATAAAGGGCATGGACGCTTGGAAACCCGCCGTTATTGGATTACAGAGAATTTGACTACCCTGCCTGATATAGAAAAATGGGCAGGTTTGAAAAGCATCAGAATAGTGGAACGGGTTTGTTTAATCGGTGAAAAAGAAACGCTAGAACGCCGATATTTCATTAATTCTTTTGCTGCGGATGCGAGCATATTTGCCAATATGTATGGGACTTTTTGACGCTGATCCTACGCCAATAAGCCTTGCAAAAAAACGCCGTAAAGCAAGTTGGAGTGATACCTACCGCGCTAAACTTGTGTTTGGTCTGTAATTTTAATACGTTTACCCTAGTGCTGAATATGAAACTTTGACAGAGAAATAAGTGTTGTGTAAAATGAAAAGGTATGTTGTGCTTTAGATATAACATGTACCTTATGGCGATAACCAAGCCCATGTTATGTATAACAATATACAAAGGACACGAGGTAAAATTCGTGCTTTGGTAGATTCACCCGACAGTTTTTCTGTCGCAGTTGCTAAAGTCTGCTCATGGTAGGTTTTGGTAAGTAAAAAGAATCGGAAAATACTATGCCAATTTATGAATATGAATGTACTGATTGTCAGCATACTTTTGAAGCTATGCAAAAAATGACGGATGCGCCCTTAGAAGAATGTCCCGCTTGTCATCAAAAATCACTGAAAAAATTAATTTCAGCGGCGGGTTTTCGTCTCAAAGGGTCTGGTTGGTATGCAACTGATTTTAAAAACAGTGGAAAAGTTGATAAAACAGCAACACCACCTTGTGCGACTGGCACTTGTCCGGCTGCATGTGGTTCTGAATAGAGAAAATCGTGCAAATTTTACGGCGATTGGTATTTCTAGTCATCTTTAAAATTGATTACGTATGAAAATTTTAATTGCTGATGATGAACGATTGGCACGTGAGCGATTACGTGCTTTATTGGAAGAAATCGGAATGAGTGAATCCGTTATGGAGGCACGTAATGGAAGAGAAGCCGTTAATATTGCGACCACTTTTCATCCGGCTTTAGTCTTTCTCGATATCCGTATGCCGGGTATGGATGGGATGGAAGCTGCCAAAAAATTGACTCAGTTGCATTTAAAACCTATTATCATTTTCACTACAGCTTATGGTGAACATGCCTTAGAAGCATTTGAACATCAAGCTGTTGACTATTTACTCAAGCCGATTAAAAAAGAACGTTTAGAGCAAGCAATTAAGCGTGCGTGTACTTTGATGCCATCTGATAGCGGTGCTTCAGTTCCAACGGTAACCAATGCACGCAGCCACATTACAGCTTATGTTCGCGGAGAATTATGTCCTATTCCTGTTAATGAAATTTATTTTTTTTCAGCTGACGAAAAATATGTATTGCTCCGCTGGAAACATGGTAATGTACTGGTTACAGAAACGTTGAAAGATTTAGAAAAAGAGTTCGCTGGACAATTTTTACGTATTCATCGTAGTCGTTTGATTGCTATGGTACATATTGCCAGTTTAACCAGAGATGGCAAAGGTCACTATTATATCAAATTGAAAGAGTTAGCTGAACAACTAGAAATCAGTCGGCGCCATTTGCCCAACGTTAGAAAAATTTTAAAAGACATGAGAATTTCTGGTGCATAAATTATTTTTACCGAAATGTTGCAAGAGTTATTGACAACATTTGTTAGAGTAAGTAAAATCTCGTGTTTACACAGTGATTAATATTCGGGGTATAGCGCAGCCTGGTAGCGCATCTGCTTTGGGAGCAGGGTGTCGGGAGTTCGAATCTCTCTACCCCGACCAAATTTTCGTTTTTTGGTCGTTTTATCTATAATATTTCTGTTGATTAGACCAAGAAATATCAAATTAGCATTAGCAAACGGTTTTTTTACCGTATGCGCCCGTAGTTCATCTGGATAGAATATCGGCCTTCTAAGCCGAGGGTAGCAGGTTCGAGTCCTGCCGGGCGTGCCAGTTACTGGTTTTATGGTGAGCGTAGCTCAGTTGGTAGAGCCCCGGATTGTGATTCCGGTGGTCGTGGGTTCGAGCCCCATCGTTCACCCCAATATTATCGCCATGAAGCCTTCGTTTTCCCCTTTTGTAAAACTCCAAATTGCACTGTCCTATCTGCTTCAAAAAACATATTTAAATGTATGTATTTGATAATTCGCTTTCTGTT
>DYNN01000003.1 GCA_020721045.1 Thiomargarita sp.
CAACAGAAAGCGAATTATCAAATACATACATTTAAATATGTTTTTTGAAGCAGGATAGAAAATCCAACTGCGCTGAATTACTATTATTTTGATTTTCTTTCAAAATTTTACCTTAACAGCTTTTTGTTGCAATTTTATGACAAACCCATGACAATAAATATATGACAATCATTAAAAAAGCTGAACCATTTTGAAACGACTCGACTTTTTATTTAGAGCAGGATCGAACTAAAAAAAGAAATTACCGCGTAGGTCTGATTAGCGTAGCGTAATCGGACGCATGTTGTTCACCGCTGCAAACCGAAATATCAATATCACCACACCAATTTGGTAAATAAACACCTTGTGTGACATGTTGGTGAAATGTGGAATAAAGATTCACATGCACATAATCCACATGGCCTTGATAGTCCACTTCATCACTAATCAGGTGTTTCCAATAATGCGGTTGTCATATCCGATCATTTTTTCTTAGTATCTAATAAACATGCGTCCGATTACGCGTCGCTAATCGGACCTACGGTCTTTATGCGCTTGCTCGAACATGGCAACCGAAAGACAATGGCTAATAATATTTGAAGCAGATTTTAATTCTTCCCAAGTAAAACAAGCAATAGTGGTATTATTCGCTTTGGTAAGCGTAGTGATATTGGCACAATAGGCTTCTTCTTTTGAAAGATTATGTTTTTTCCAAGGAAAACAAGTCATTTCCCATTCTTTCCACTGGTGAGACAGCGATTGATTCTGTGGTAAAGAGTCTGAAGTTTTTACGTCAATTGATATATGTTGCGGGGGAATCGCGGGTAATTTTTCGGATGATTCGCTAGAAGGGGAAAAAGTTGTATTTTGTAAAAAAGCGATTCTTTCTTGATACATACCAATCAAACAATCAATATTGAGAGAACAGAGGGAATCTCGCAGATTAAGCCATATTCTTTGTCCACGAATAAACTTTTGTTGTTCAATCGAATTCAGTGGCAGGGCATCTCGCAAAGGGCGGTAAATATCACCTAATTGCTCATCAATAGTGTTTAATTTTGGATTGTCGCAAATTAATTTTTCAATACATATTTTAGCATCACTACATTCAAAGCTTGCTGCTTGTGTTAATGGCTGCAATAACATTAGTAAAATGATAGGTAAAATTCTCATAATTATATCCAGCGATGTGACGAGAGACTCAAATGATTTTTAAGCCATTAAACGTTTTTTCAATAAAAAAATGGCAATATGAATAGCAACAATGGCATATAAACTTAATACCGCAAGATGCACAATAATGTGAGTGGGCGTTTGTCCTATAATTAGGGGGCGTACCAGTTCGATGACGTGGATTAGAGGAAAAAAGTATACGCCAGTTTGTATCATCGCGGGTAATGTGTCGAAAGGAAAAAAGACGCCACTTAACAACATCATAGGTGTAATAAATAATGTCACATAATATAAGAAAAAGTCATAGCTACGTGCAAACGCCGTCATAATCAGTGCTAAGGTGCCAAATGTGAAACCAGTCAACAATATAATAGGTAATATCCATAATACTTTCCAGTTTGCCACAATATTTAATACGATGGTTACCAATAAAACGGCTATGAAGCTGATAAAACTTTTTGTCGCAATCCAACACGTTTCTCCAATGACGATATCTTGCATATCAAAAGGTGCGGCTAACATACCTTGCCACGTTTGTTGTGGTTCCATACGTGTGTAGCAAGAATACAAACCTTCAAAAGTCGCTACTTGCATCACGTTAGCGCAAATGATACCAGAGGCTAAAAATACAATATACGGTATTTCATTGGTAAAGTTAATAAAATTTCCAAGTCCATAACCTAATCCAAGCAGATAAAATAACGGTTCAGCAAAACCCGCCATCAGTGAAGAAAGCGCAAATTTTTTCCATACCAATAAGTTACGATACCAAATCGCCCACCAGCGTCCTTCTAATAAATTATTGATATTGATCATGGTATTAACTCACTTTACCAAGGCGCAAAATTATTAAAAAATGACATGGGGCGTGATACATTTTGGCTCATAGACATTAGGTCAATTCGGATTAAATCAATATTACTTGTCATATAACGTATTGATTCTTCCATCTCTTTAATGGATTGATTGATTTTAGTCATTTGTCCTAACATGGGTGTTAAACTGTCCAATTTGATAGACATATCGCGCATTACCAAAACTGAATCATCAATATTGCTAATTGATTTATTCATCATTGACATTGAATTATCCATATTATCAATTGATTTATTCATGGTAAACATTGATTTATCCATCGTCAATATCGAACTTTCCATATTACCTATCGATAAATTCATCACTAACATTGAATTATCCATATGATTGATAGATTTTTCCATTTTTCCCATATGATCCAGCATTGTTGGTAAAGTGTCTAATTTAACTGAAATCGCTCCCATTAAATCTGTCATTGTTTGAATTTGTGTAGTTAATTGTTGCATACTTTGAGACATCACTTCCATATGTTGTCCCATATTAGGGTCCATGCTGCGGGCAATAGCTGACATATTTCCAGTGAGATTATAAATAAGGAAAAAACCATAAGTTGCAAGAAGAATAAAGCCAAATAAGGCAGGATAAACAACTATTTCCCAACGTTGAGTGCTTTGTTGAAAGCTTTTGACGAAACGCTCCATTTGTCCTGCTTCAATTGCCGCGCCACACTTCATCATTTGTGGGGTTTGCGAAAATGGCTGTCCTACTTTTTCTGGTGGTACGGTATTCACTGTTACCTGCGGTTTATCAGCTGTTTTTTTAGTCTCAGCTTTATCTGAAGCATCAGACATTATTTAAATCTCCTTTATGAAGCGCAGTTGATATAACTTCATGAATTAGGTTGGTTTTTATCTGCTGCCATCAATGACAGTTCTTGTATATAATAGATGCTAAATGTACAGTTATGCTTGATTGAAAGCAATCACAATGTTGAGTTAATATGATTTATTATGCAATATCTTAATAGACAAGAGTGAGTAATTTAGCATAATATTTTTTTAAAGAGCATAAATAATATTATCGTAAAAATGGAAATTTGCTCATTATCAACAGATTTAAAATAATCCAACCCATTGATATTAATTTTATTTTTATAAAACACACATTTAATCAATCAACTCTATTCGCGCATAAGCTGCTACTAACCATTTTAAGCCGGTTTTTAAAAATTGAATCTGTATTCTTGTCAAATTGCCTTCACCTTCTAAACCAAGCACGATACCTTCACCATATTTTTCATGCTTAACCCGTTGTCCAGCTATGAGTGTGGGCGAAGTTAAAAATTCGTAAACCGGCGTAGTTGGCGTGCATAAACGAGTTTCTTCCAATAACTCTCTGGGAATTTCATTTAAAAAACGCGATGCACGACAACTGATGCGTGACCCATATTGATAACGACTTTCTGTATAAGAGAGAATTAAATGATGGCGTGCACGGGTCATTCCTACATAACAAAGCCGCCTTTCTTCTTCTAAATTTCCTTCTTTGATGCTGTTTTGATGTGGAAAAAGATCCTCTTCTAAACCACATAGAAAAACGGTATCAAATTCTAAACCCTTGGATAAATGTAAGGTCATTAATTGCACGCAATCATCAAATTTATTCGCTTGTCCTTCACCCGATTCCAAAGCGGCATGGGCTAAAAAGTCTGTCAATGGATCAAGACCGTCTTTGCCACTGTCTGTAAATTGGTGCGCTGCCGTAATTAGTTCATCTAAATTTTCTAATCGTCGTTGTGCTTCTTCTTTAGGCTCTTTTTGATAATGTTCAATTAATCCACTGTAATCAATAATATATTTCACTTGTCTGGCTAATGATAAGGATTGCGTTTGTTCAGTCAATTGTTCAATATGTGACAAAAAAGCCTGTAACAGATTGATACTTCTGGTGTTTAGACCTTGCTCATTAATCAAACTTAAGGTAGCTTGCCACAAAGAATAACCGTGTCGTCGGGCTTGGCTGCGAATTTGTTCCAAAGTTTTTTCACCAATTCCACGTTTGGGAGTATTAATAACTCGCTCAAAAGCCACGTCATCATTACGTAATTTGATCAAGCGCAGATAAGCCAAAGCGTCTTTAATTTCAGCACGTTCATAAAAGCGCATTCCACCATAAATGCGATAGGGTATGCCTTTCACTAATAATTGTTCTTCAAAAACTCGAGATTGCGCACTGGTTCGATATAAAATGGCAATATCACTATATTGACCCTTCCATTGTTGAATTCGATGCACAATAAAACTGGCTTCATCGGTTTCACTAAACGCACGGTATAATGTGACTGGTACACCTTTGTCGCCTTCACTCCATAACTCTTTGCCTAAACGTTCTTTATTTTTACGAATCAATGCATTAGACACAGCTAAAATGGTTTGGGTTGAGCGATAATTTTGTTCTAAGCGTATAAGCCGCGTTTTTGGAAAATCTTGGGGAAATTGTTGAATATTGGCGATATTCGCACCACGCCAACTGTAAATACTTTGATCATCATCTCCGACTACAAATAAATGATTATGTTGACCTGCTAATAACCGCAAAAATAAATATTGAATGGTGTTGGTATCTTGAAATTCGTCAACTAAAATGTGTTGAAAACGATAACGGTAATGATTTAATATTTCAGGATTATCGCGTAGCATTTCATAAGTTCTTAGCAATAATTCTGAAAAATCGACTAATCCGCTTTTTTGACAAATTTCTTCATAAGCAGCATAAATAATACTTATCTGCCTTAACCAAGTATTATCACCGGCTACAACATGATTAGCTCGTAAACCTTGCTCTTTTTGTTTGTTAATAAAGCTTTGAATTTGTTTAGGAATCCAAGTTTTTTCGTTTAATTGCAAGGCACGAACGACGCGCTTTATTGTACGCAATTGATCATCACTATCAAGGATTTGAAAAGATTGCGGTAAATTTGCATCAGCCCAGTGAATACGTAACAATCGATGTGCAATTCCGTGAAACGTCCCAGCCCACAAGCCACTCGCGGGATTATTCAGTAAACGCCCGATTCGATTTTGTAATTCAGTTGCTGCTTTGTTGGTGAAAGTGAGAGCTAATAAATTATGTGGACGTGTTTGTCCCGATTGAATAAGCCACGCCATACGATGAACTAAAACCCGCGTTTTACCTGTACCCGCACCGGCAAGAATTAGCAGAGGTATCAGTGGTGCAGTCACCGCTTCACGTTGTGCTGCATTAAGTGGATTCAATAATTCAGTAAAATCATCAGTATGCATTAGGGAAAACTCTTAAGTGGTCGTGGATTTACGCGCCAATAGCATTAAGTTAAGGAAATTTCGCTTCCCCCTTTAAAAAATGGGGATTGAGAGGGATTTTTTATATTTCAATTACTTAAATCCCCCCTGCCCCCTTTAAAAAAGGGGGGGAAACGCTGCCCCCTTTAAAAAAGGGGGGGAAACGCTGCCCCCTTTAAAAAAGGAGGGGATTCGCTTCCCCCTTTAAAAAAGGGGGATTGAGGGGGATTTTTTGGTTATCGTGTTAGCCAGCAGTCGCCGTAAATCAGTTAATAATTCATCACGACTATAGGCACCTTTTTGGAAGATATTATTTACACAACCTTGCAAACGTAGACGATCTTCTACAGTCACATCTTTAGCAGTTAAAACGATAACAGGAATATCGCGCCAATTTTGATGTTGACGTAAATTAGTAATAAATTCAAAACCATCCATCTCTGGCATCATCAAATCAAGTAAAATGAGCTGTGGTTGATTTTGTTGCATAAGTTCTAACGCAATTTTGCCATTTTCCGCTGCAATCACTTTCCAACCGCCCTTGAGTAACATACGACAAATCATATCGCGCGTGGGTAAGTCATCTTCTACAACCATGACCAAGGGCGAATCGTTAGGCGACCGATATTTACGCAATACATCAACGAGTTGATCGCGGCTAATCGGTTTACTCAAATATTCCGCTGCACCGAGAGAATAGCCAATATCCTTATCTTCAACCACCGTCAACATAATCACCGGAATATGTGCCAAATCAGGATCAGCTTTCAATTGCGACAAGACCTCCCAACCATCAATGCCAGGCATCATCACATCTAAGGTAATTGCATTTGGATATAATTTGCGCGCCATTCGTAATCCCTCTTGTCCATCTTTGGCAACCGCAACCTGATAGCCAACACGGGTTAAATAATTTTTTAATAAATCGCGCGCTGCCGGATCGTCGTCAATCACTAAAATAATTCCACTTTCTGAAGGTAATTTAAGTATTGCAGTTTTGCTTTCATCTATTTCATTATTAACAACTAATTTTTTAGTTTCATGTAAAAAAGCCGGTAAACGCACAATAAAACTACTGCCTTTGCCAAATTCACTTTCTACAGCAATGTTACCTGCCAACATTTGAGTGAAATGCTTAGTAATTGCCAATCC
This sequence comes from Thiomargarita sp., assembly GCA_020721045.1. Taxonomy (GTDB): domain Bacteria; phylum Pseudomonadota; class Gammaproteobacteria; order Beggiatoales; family Beggiatoaceae; genus DYNN01. The sequence continues at coordinate 6,441 of DYNN01000003.1, forward strand.
CAACCCAGTACCTCCATAACGACGTGTAGTGGTGGGATCAGCTTGGCTAAAGGTTTGAAATAATTTATTTTGTTGCTTGCTGGTCATTCCAATACCCGTATCACGGACACAAAAAGTAATCCAATCTTCACCGTTTTCTTGGTATCGTTTAACTTCTAAGATAATTGTTCCCTGTTCAGTGAATTTCGATGCATTACTCAACAAGTTAAATAAGATTTGTCGTATTTTGGTTAAATCAGTATGCATCTTTCCTAAATCAACTTCACGGATTAAACGCAGGGTATTGGCTTTATTTTCTATCAATGGTTGAATTGTATTGACGACACTATTTAAAACTTCATCTAAATCAATCGTTTCCACATATAAATCCATTTTTCCGGCTTCAATTTTAGAAATATCGAGAATATCATTAATTAAACCCAATAAATGTCTACCGGCAGCACGAATATTTTTCGTATCTTCTGCTAAATTAAGGAGTTCCGAATTTTCTAACTCTTCTTGCAACATCTCACTATACCCTAAAATAGCATTCAACGGCGTACGCAATTCATGACTCATATTAGCGAGAAATTGACTTTTAGCTAAATTAGCCTCTTCTGCTTTTTGTTTAGCCAACTTTAATTCGATAGCCGCTTGTTTTTGCAGAGTAATATCTTCTACGTTAGACCACGCATAATGTTTACCTTCTCGCTCAATAATTAATGCAGACAATCTCACGGGAACGATGTAACCATCTTGATGTTTAAACTCTTTTTCGATTGGACCATAACGTTCGCCCACTTTTAAGTTTGATAATTGCATTTGCTCAGTTGCTACATCTTCGCTCACAACAACATCCCAATAATTAACTTGTAAAGTATCCCAAATGTTATAACCAATAATCTTGGCAAAAGCAGGATTCACCGTCATAAAACGTCCATCTAACTGCCACAAAGCCAACCCAACCAACGAAGCTTTCAATAAACTACGCGTATCTTGTTCGCTGTCACACATTCCTTTAAAAGAACGTTGCAAGTTAATTCGCATACTATTAATGGCAGTAACAACATGTTCCAACTCATCAAAATCATTAACAGACTGTTTCACTCGATCAAGTTGCAAAACTTCTTCTAAATGTTCAGAATCAATATGTTCTGCGTAATTAGCAATTTTATTAAGATGTCGAGCAACTAAGTAGTGAAAAATCCATAAAATCGAAAGCGAAATTAAAAAAATATTAATAGTATTTGTTTGCACAACCAATTGAATTTTATCGTATAAACGTTGTTCAATCCCCGTAGCATAATGCGTCACACGAAATAAAGCACGACGCACTTCTTCTAATTGATTTCGATAATAAAATTCCACTTCATTTTTTATCACATCGTCACTGTTAATATTGCCATAAATTACAATGACATCTAAAGTGTTTTTATCTATAATTTCAATAGAGCTTGCATCAAGTAATCTACTGATTTCTTTCAATATTAACTTTGATTTTGCATCATCATATAGCCATTGTATAGTTTTATCTTGTAAATAATGTGCTTGTATTTGTTGCAAACGCTCATAATTTCGTGCCTTTGTTTGCGTAATATCTTTTTGATAGTAAAAATATAACTGTAATGAAGTGGTTACTAAAGTAATGATTAAACTGACGAAAATAACATATAAAATAAAACGATAGGCAATTTTGTTTTTGGAAATATTAAGTTTTTGTGCAAGCGAAGTTTTCATAGTCACGTGTTTAATAATTTGGAAGAGATAGCATACAATAACATGATTCAAAGTAGTTTATAAATGCTATTTAATTGAAATTGTTTGAGCAACTCATTCATGATTATAAGGGTTGCGGATTTTTAAAGTATTTAAGCTTGTTTGGGCAATAATAAAGTTAAAATAAATAAACTGGTTGCAGCGATAACAATAGCTGGCGAAGTAGGTAAATCCCACCACAATGAGCTAATTACACCAATAATAACCGCAATACTACCGATTAAACTTGCAATCCACGCCATTTGTTCGGGCGTTTTGGCAAAATAGCGGGCAGTTGAAGCTGGAATAATGAGTAAAGAGGTGATGAGTAACACACCGACAATTTTCATCGCAATAGCAATCACCAATGCAATAATTAACATAAATATCAATCGAGTACGTACAATAGCCACCCCTTCTATTTGTGCTAATTCTTCATGCACTGTCATTGCTAATAGGGGATGCCAAATAGTAAATAATAAAGCAAAAACAATGCTGTTGCCGATATAAATGCGATACAAGTCTTCTGTAGTGATCGCTAAAATTTCACCAAATAAATAACTCAACAAATCGGTTCTAATACCCGGCAAAAAAGTAATGGTCACTAAACCCAATGCTAACGCGCTATGGGCTAAAATACCTAGTAATGTGTCCGTTGCTAATCGTTTTTGTTCTTGTAAAAAAAAGAGCAATAAAGCAATGATTAAACAGACAATAATGATACTTAAATTGATATTTAAACTAAATAGAAATCCTAATGCCACACCTAATAGAGCAGAATGTGCTAACGTATCCCCAAAATAAGCCATACGCCGCCACACAATAAAACAACCCAAGGGACCGGCAACTAAAGTAATACCAATCCCTCCGAGTAAAGCCCGCCACACAAAATCATCCATGTTATTTGTAATGAAGTCTTTTAAAAAAGTAGTCGTTTGCTCAATTATAGGCAATGCATTTTTCACAAACCGAACCGATAACATTTTGATCTAAGTTGGCTTGTCGTAGATTCTGAAAGGTTGTGGATTGCCAAGCTTCCATAAAATGCATGTGGTTTAAATCGCCCATATTGAAACGACCATCATGATCAAAACAACAGGCGGCTAAATGACCATCATACGTGATATGCCCTTCGGTGAACAGTGCCCAACACGGCAAAGGTGGACGTAACGCGCCAATTCTGCCCTGATTTCCTGCACTTGGCTGTGTTCCTTTGGCACCAGACGTCAATCCGGCTTGCCCGTACAATGGAAGCCAATAGTGTTGATCGACATAAGGCAATATTTCGGCAACGGTTTTTTCCATTTTTTCCTGTTGTTCACCATCATATTGAATTGAAGAAGCATATAAACCACATGAATAACCACCGGCTTGCTTGATTTGATGTGCTGCTTTGATATTGTCAATAATCGTATAAAATTCATTAGCTTTAACACGTGTGACTTCTTGAAATTGTTCAGGTGTTGCATTATTAAGGGAAAATTTAAGTGAATCTAAACCGGCTTTCATGCAAGCTTCAACACGTTCAGGCGTGGCTAATCGACCATTGGTAGTGAGGAAAACATAGGGATAACCGATTTCTTTAGCGTATTGAATCGCTTCTACTAATCGGTTGTAAATAAATGATTCGCCTAAATAAAATAATCCTAATTCTTCAACGCCTGCTTCGCGCATTTCTTTGACAATACGGGTATAAAAATCCCAATCAATGTCTTTCTTTTCGCGCAATCTGAAGCTACTGGCACAAAAAAAACATTGGAAATCACAACGAGCGGTTAATTCGATTTTTACCGATTTAGGCACAGGCGGCAAGGCTTGGCGATAAGCTTCTGGAATAAAGGTTATCCGATCAATTTTGTCAGTAATCATAGTCATTTTCTCTGGTTAAAAATAATACAAAATACTCTCTGAATAATAGCAAAAAGCTCGAGTATTTTTTGAATTTTATTTTTATAATGTAGAACTGGCAATTAACTACCAGTTCTTTTATTTTACATTTTACATGAGAAATTTGATTACAACAGATTGTCTTTTTTGAACATTTCTTTTATGCCACGGAGTGCTTGCCGAATTCGATGTGGATTTTCAATTAACGCAATACGCACATGGTCATCGCCGTAACTACCAAAACCAACACCGGGTGAAACCGCAACTTTTGCTTCAACTAACAATTTCTTAGCAAATTCTAACGATCCCATTGCTTGATAAAATTCGGGAATTTTTGCCCACACAAACATGGTTGCTTTAGGTTTTTCAATGTGCCAACCAATCGCATTTAAGCCGTCACACAAAACATCGCGGCGTTTACTGTACATGTCACTAATTTCTTGCACACAGTCTTGCGATTCTTCCAGTGCTGTAATACAAGCCACTTGAATCGGGGTAAATGTGCCGTAATCAAGATAAGATTTTATTTTGGTCAATGCACCCACTAAGGTAGGATTACCACACATAAAGCCAACTCGCCAACCCGGCATATTATAACTCTTTGACATGGAAAAAGATTCGATAGCAATTTCTTTCGCTCCAGGTACTTGTAAAATTGAAGGGGCTACGTAGCCATCAAAAACTAAATCGGCATAAGCTAAATCGTGAATAACCCAAATTTGATATTCTTTAGCAATTTCAACAACTTTTTCAAAAAAATCTAATTCAACACATTGTGCTGTTGGATTACCGGGAAAATTTAATACCAACATTTTGGGGCGGGGCCAAGAGTCAACAATGGCTTTTTGTAATTCTACGAAAAAATCAACGCCCGGGATTAAAGGAACATGACGAATATCTGCGCCTGCAATGACAAATCCATAAGGATGAATGGGATAGGCAGGATTGGGCACTAAAATAGAGTCGCCGGGACCCACAGTTGCCAAGGCTAAATGGGCTAAGCCTTCTTTAGACCCAATGGTGACAATCGCTTCTGAATCTGGATTTAAATCAACATTATATCGCTTTTTATACCATTGACAAATCGCACGACGTAAGCGAGGAATCCCTTTGGAAGCGGAATAACGATGGGTGTCTTTACGCAGGGCAACTTCAACTAATTTATCAACGATGTGTTGCGGTGTCGGTTGATCAGGGTTTCCCATACCCAAATCGATAATATCTTCTCCTCGCGCTCGTGCTTCAGCTTTCAATTGATTCACAATCGCAAATACATAGGGAGGTAGACGTTTAATGCGTGGAAATTCGTCGTTCAAGGTAGTTTCCTTCTAAAGCAAAATCGTAGAGTATATAAGCTACACCATTGTTATTTCAAGACTGCTGGTGCACGATGCACCCCGCACACTATTTTAGCTTATTTTCGCGCTTAATTTAATGGTACTGCGCTTTTTGTCAGTAATTTTAAGCAATGCGTTTCATCACATAACGCCCAGGTGCTTGTTCTATGGGCTTATGCGTTGCATTTCCAAACAGTGTCGGTGCTGGAATTTCAGCGCCACCCCGTTTTTTCAACCATTCACTCCAATGGGGCCACCAACTGCCCGGTACTGATTTGGCGGTGTTTAACCAATCTGCTGATTCTTTGCCTAATTCTCCTTCCATCCAATAATTACGTTTGTTTTTATAAGGGGGATTAATCACGCCTGCAATATGTCCGCTGGCACCTAATACAAATTCAATCGGTCCAGTAAAGAGTTGCGTATTAATAAATGTACTAGTCCAAGGTGCAATATGATCGTCAATGGTGGATAAGAAGTAGCTTGGTGTTTTAATTTTGGTTAAATCAATTGCGGTATTACAAATGGTTAACGCCCCGGGTTGTACAAGCTTGTTATCTAAGTATAAATTACGCAAATAATAACTGTACATATCTGCAGGCAAATTGGTAGAATCACTATTCCAATATAAAATATCAAATGGCGCAGGTGTTTGTCCTTTCAGATAATTATTGACTACATAAGACCAAATAAGATCATTCGCACGTAACATCGAAAATGCTAAGGCTAAATCTTTACCTGATAATACACCGGTTTGTTTTAGTTGAGATTCGCGTTGTTCAACTTGTGATTGGTCGATAAATACACCGATTTCACCTGGTTCTTTAAAATCTAACATCGTAGTGAAAAAAGTTGCCGATGCAATTTGGGCTTGTTTTTTACGATCATGTAACACAGCTAAAGCCGTTGCTAGCAATGTACCGCCAACGCACCAAGAAGCCGCATTAATTTTCTTTGCATCAGTGATTTCTTTAACAACTTCAAAAGCTTTGAGTACACCTGTTTCAATATAATCGTCCCAACTATATTGTGATTGGCTTTTCTCCGGATTGATCCATGAGATCATGAATACTGTATTTCCCTGATCAATTGCATATTTCACAAAGGAATTAGATTCTTGTAAATCAAGGATATAGAACTTATTAATGCAAGGCGGTACAATGACTAATGGACGATCCAGTACATTGGGCGTTGTTGGCGCGTATTGAATCAATTGAATTAATTCATTTTCAAACACTACAGCCCCTGGGGTCACTGCTAAATTTTTACCCAACGAAAAAGCGGCTTCATCTGTCATACTGATGCGACCTTTTTCCAGATCACCCAATAGATTTTTTAAACCGTCAAGTAAACTTTGTCCTTTGGTTTCCGCTGCTTGCTTAAGAATTTCTGGATTAGTGAGGGTAAAATTAGTCGGCGACATAGCATCAATAAAATATTTGGTATAAAACCGTAATTTCTTTTGATGTGCGTCGTCTAAATCAGCAGATTCTGCCATGTTTAACAACAAGTTAGATGCCAGTAAATAAGATTGTTTTAAATAATCAAATACTGGATTTTCTTGCCATTCTTTAGCAGAAAAACGGCGATCACCAGCAGCCGGTTTCACTACAGGTTGAGTTTCTTTGCCCATTTGTATATCAAACATCCGCGCCCATAATTTAAGCTGATCGCGTTGATAATTGGCAAAAGTTTCTACCCATTGTTGTGGATTATTAACAAATTGGGTAGATAATTCATTCCATGCCTTAGTAAATTCTTTAACCATCTCCTGCCCTTGATGAGTGGCAAAGTTAGTCATGAGTTCTGTTGTGCCTTTAAACACTTTAATCAATTCTTCTGGTGTTTGTGGCATTTGCGGTGTGGTCATCGCTTATTCCTTGAGTTAGTTTTTTTATTTTTCCCACAATTCTATAATACCGTTACCGGTCATCGCATCGTTATTGCTAAACTTATCACTTGGTGTACCGACACTTCCGGTTAAGCGGTTGTCTTCTAAAGTCAGACGATATTCGTTATTCGTTCCCCAACCACTACCTGTATGATGCGCTTCCAACGCTCGAATTCGTTTCATACGTATTAATGACCGAGTGGCAGTGATTGTTGCAAATTGTTCTTCATCCACCACATCTTCTGCATTTTTCCAAACAGATTCATCATGTTCAGTCACGAGATATTGAGTGATAATATCGCCAACAACTTTCGCGCGTAAAAAAGTAGCGGGTTCTGCATCGGCTGTTTTATGTATCATTTCGCCCCCAACAAAACCATTTTGTATACTTTGAAAATACAATTCAGTTACATATTGGTTTTGTGGTGCACTATAAGTCCCTGTCCAAGTTGTGCCACGCAAACGTTGAGCAAATAATTCGGCATCTAAAATTTGCTGTCCGGCAGATAACAGGTGAAAAGAAGCATCATCGGGGTTAAATCCTAATAGAATAGAATTGGTAATTGAATAATTATCCCCATTAACCATGATACCGCCAATCTGTATTTCATTAATCGCTTCTTTTTGCGGAATCACATAGGCTTTGGAAAAATCAACTTCAGTTGCAGAAACACCAACACTCAATAGATTTAATAAACTGATGAAAATAATTTGACGTCGCATAGAATAAAACTCCTAATATTGAAATTAAGCTAAAATCGCTAGTGCTTTGTCATAATCGGGTTCTTGAGCAATTTCACCGACTAATTGAGTATAAATCACTTTATCTTGTTCGTCTAAAATAACGACTGCACGTGCCGTAATGCCCGCCAAAGGACCATCTGTAATGAGTACGCCATAATCTTTGGCAAATAAACGATCACGCATCATCGACAAAGGAATGACATTATTAAGTCCTTCCGTTGAACAAAATCGACCCTGTGCAAAGGGTAAATCCGCTGATATGACCAGCACTACAGTATTGGGATACTGTGCAACTTTTTCATTAAAATAACGAGTTGAAGTTGCACACACTGGCGTATCAAGACTGGGTACAATATTGAGCAATTTTCTCTTCCCTTGATAAGTTGCTAAACTGACATCATTTAATTGCCCATCAACTAATTTAAATGCAGGTGCAGTGCTACCCATCTTGGGTAAATCACCATGAGTGTGGCAAGGATTGCCTTTTAGTGTAATATCAGCCATTTGTTAATTTCCTTGAATTAAGTGAATGTTGTTAATAAAGTATCAAAAATGATAACAGACTTTCCAATGACATCATCATACATCAATATGTTTATGATTGTCATTAAATAAGGCAAGGATAGTGCATAAATGGTACATTCTAAGGCAATAGACAAAACCTGTAACATGTTAGAATAATATCATAAGCATTTTAGTAATGTTTATCAAGGAGTTAAAATGGCTATCATCAAATGCGAACATTGTGAATACACAAAAGAAATTTCTGGTCAATATGCTGACAAAACAGTGAAATGTCCTTCATGTGGGCAATCTACCAAAGTACATGACACCATTGTTCTATTTACCGCTTTTTCTGAAAAATTATCAGAATTTCAAGGTGAATTAGATGAATTGAAACAAATTGCGACTGAAAATCAAGCAAAACCCGTTGCTGAACTAAACGAAGAATTGATGCAAACATTAGGTAAAATGTTAAGAGATCATCGCATTGCAATGACTGAATTTAACGATGCCACAAAGAGAAACGCACACAATCTCTAGTCCGTTTTAGCCTGTTGGGATTTTTTGCGATGATTTTAGTATTATTGTTCTTTAGTTTTGAAATTTTCAGTTATGCTGACGTTATTTCTAAACAACTTTTCGGCATGAATGATAGCGTAAAGGCAATAAGCACTGATTTAAGAGCGGTTAAAGTCAATTTAACTAAATTAAGTACCTCAGAAAATACCGGAACTTCAACCCTTGAAGTAAGCCAAAATGTTGCCAAAATACAAGCATCAATAGACACAGTGCAAGGCAAAATAAGTAAAATAAGTGATGATATTGCTAATTTATTAGTAAAAGCAGAAGATTTCATGAATAATGAAAGCAACTCTTTTAAATATCGCTATTATCGCTAACAATTACTTAAAAAACAGGAGATTATACCATGTCAGAAATTTATCTTTCACGCTTATTTTATGCAAGCACTGCCACAGAAAAATATTCTTCAGCCGAATTAGGCAACATCTTGAAATCATGTCGTAAAAATAATCCAGCTTTGAATATTACCGGTATGCTATTTCTAGGTAACGGTTATTTTCTACAATGTTTAGAAGGACCACGCGGCAACATTAATACATTGTACCGAAAAATCCTTATTGATGAACGACATACAGACGTACAAGTGTTGGAATTCAGAGAAGTTGCCGATCGCTATTTTGGTGAATGGACAATGAAATATGTCGGTTCTATCAACGTTATTAGTAAAATTTTGAAAGAAACCGGACTCAAAGAGTTTAATCCTTATCTCGTTGATAATTATACCTTAAATGCTATGGTCGAAGCGTTTAGGGATTACAATGAACCCCAAGTTGCAGCAGTTGCAGATGCCGGTGGTGTTAAAAATAAAAAAGGGGGTTTTGACATTCTTGGTATGTTTAAGCGTTCTTAAATGTAATTTAAACAAAATACAGCATCTATTTGAGACCTTTGCAAAAGCATCTAAGTTTTTGCTTAGAAGGTAATTAAAATCATTTATCTTGTTCCCACGCTCCAGCGTGGGAATGCCTAATGGAGATTTATTATGGCAATGTCTATCCCAAGTCTAGTTGTGTTAAAAAATATTATTAATGTGTTAAAACAACAAAATATTACAAATAATTGCATTGCTTGTTTAGGTTATCCTGATATTTTGGCGCATACAGAACACATCAAAACAATTTTTGGTGAATCTATCGCGGCAAATTTACAGTATCATCCTGATTCGGAGTCAATCATTCGCTGGCATGGAGTTGGTCGATTGACTGACAGAATAGTAGAAGCCAAGCATTTTTTTGGGTTATTGGGCTATGAATTGGAAATTTTTGATATTGTCAAAGCGCGTGGCGATGAAATTGTATTGGATTTAAATGTTCCTATGCCAAAAAAATATAAATATCAATATGTTATTTCAATAGATGGTGGAACTTGTGAGCATTGTTTTAATATTGCCCAAGCTGTAAAAAATTTTGCCGAAATGGTGATGAAAGATGGTTTCATTATGCAAGGCAATCCGTTTAATATGTACAATCATGGTTTTTATAATTTAAACCCAACTTGGTATTGTGATTTTTATTTAGAAAATGGTTTTGAAATTCATGATTTGAAAATAGTTCACAATGGCGTTTTTAATCCACAATATTTTGAAGCTCCACCTTATCAACGTTTCAAAGATATTCCAGAAAATAGTTCTATTGCTATGATTGCACGCCGTAAAGAGATAAAACCCATTAAATGGCCTATTCAAACTAAATATAAAAACAATCCAACTTTAAAAGGTTAATTTATAGAGACCGTAGGTCCGATTAGCGTAGCGTAATCGGACGCATGTTTATCAGATTTAAGAATAAAGGGAGTTTTGACATTCTTGGTATGTTTAAGCGTTCTTAAATGCAATTTAAACAAAATACAGCATCTATTTATTTGAAATATTTAAAAATAGTTGCTTTACTTTAGTAGATTTTATAATCACACTTCACACTTATTATTTTATTAAACGATAACATGATGATAATAGAAAATAATCCACTACTTACAATGATTGGACTGCCACCTTTCTCTCATATTCAAGTTGCCCACATTGTGCCAGCTATTGAGACGGTACTAAGTGAAAATCGTCAACAAATTAATCAGTTACTAGATAATATTTCTGATTATCATTGGGATAATACTCTGCAAATTATTAACGATCTTGACGAACGTTTAAACAGTATTTGGTCGCCCATTGAACATTTACATAATGTAGCGGATTCTGAAGAATTACGCCAAGCTTATAATACTTGTTTACCCTTATTAACCAGCTATTATAGCGAAATGGGACAAAATCAACGTTTATATCAACTCTATCAAACGATTGCGCAACAAGATGAATTTAAACAACTTGATGTAGTGCAACAAAAAATTATTCAAAATGCTCTGCGTGATTTTCACCTGTCCGGCATTGATTTATCCGCTGATCAGCAGGCACGCTATAAAGAAATTCGTGATTTATTATCGAAAAAAAGTAATCAATTTTCTGAAAATGTACTAGATGCCACACATGGTTGGAAAAAACACATTACTGATGATGCCTTATTGAGTGGTTTACCGCCATCCGCTATTGCCTTGGCTAAACAAAAAGCAGAGCAAGATCAATTAGCTGGTTGGATATTTACTTTAGATTTACCTTCCTATTTACCCATATTAAATTATGCTGACAACCGCGAATTACGCCGTGAAATGTACACTGCTTATATGACACGCGCCTCTGATCAGGGTGTGAATGCAGGCAAATGGGATAATACTCAAATTATTAATGATATCTTGGCATTACGTCACGAATTAGCGCATTTATTGAATTTTAACAGTTATGCCGACTATTCTTTAGCCACTAAAATGGCTGAAAGTCCAACACAAGTTATTGAATTTTTGACTGATTTAGCTAAAAAAGCGCGTCCGTTTGCAGAAAAAGATTTACTTGAATTACGACAATTTGCTGAAAAATATTATAATATCAATGAGTTAGAATTATGGGATATCCCTTACTATTCAGAAAAATTGCGAGAACACCGTTATGCGATTTCTCAAGAACAGTTACGTCCCTATTTTCCTTTGCCAAAAGTGTTACTCGGCTTATTTCACATTGCTAAGCAATTGTATGGATTAACTATTCGAGAAAATCAACAAGCGGAATTATGGCATTCTACCGTACAATTTTTCGATATTTTTGATGAAACCGGCGAATTGCGCGGACAATTTTATCTTGATCCTTGTGCGCGTACAGGAAAACGCAGCGGCGCATGGATGGCTGAATGTTTAAATCGCAATCGTAGCGCACAAAAATTACAAATTCCAGTAGCTTATCTGGCTTGCAATTTCACACCCACCGTGGGAGAAACGCCCTCTTTATTGACTCATGAAGAAGTGAGAACCCTATTTCACGAATTTGGTCATGGTTTGCACCATTTATTGACAAAAATTGATTACGCGCCTGTTGCCGGTATTAAAGGTGTGGCTTGGGATGCAGTTGAATTGCCCAGTCAATTTATGGAAAATTGGTGTTGGGAAAAAGAAGCCCTAGATTTATTTGCAATTCACTACCAAACGGGTGAAAAAATACCTGATAATTTATTTGAACGCTTATTAGCTGCAAAGCACTTTCAATCGGGATTATTGATGTTACGCCAATTGGAATTTGCTCTGTTTGATTTTCGTTTACATCATGAATATCAACCCAATTTAGACGTGCAAGCGTTATTAGATAATGTCCGTCAACAAATTGCCGTGTTAATCCCACCTAAATTTAATCGTTATCAACACAGTTTTAGCCATATTTTTTCTGGTGGTTATGCCGCAGGTTATTATAGCTACAAATGGGCAGAAGTATTATCTGCTGATGCCTTTGATAAATTTAAGGAAAATGGTATTTTTGATCGCACAACAGGTCAACAATTTATGCAGCATATTTTAGAAAAAGGCGGTTCTCAGGAACCAATGGTGTTATTTACCGCATTTCGTGGGCGCGAACCTAAAATTGATGCTTTATTAAAACAATCAGGCATGTTATCGTAGTAACTAGATATAACAAGGAAAAACAAGCATGTGTGGTATTATTGGTGCGATTGCGGAACGTGATGTTGTCCCAATTTTGATTGAAGGATTAAAACATCTTGAATATCGTGGTTATGATTCTGCCGGCTTAGTTATTATTGATCCGCAACATAAAGTACTAAAAAGACATCGAGTTAAAGGAAAAGTACAAAAATTAATCACATTATTGGAACAACAACCGCTGTCTGCAACGCAAGGTATCGCGCATACCCGTTGGGCAACACATGGTAAACCCAGTTTTATTAATGCGCATCCTCATATTTCTAAAGAAGAAGTTGCCATTGTACATAACGGTATTATTGAAAATCATGCTGAGTTACGTCATCGTTTACAACAATTGGGTTATGAATTTGATTCTGAAACCGACACTGAAGTTATCGCCCACCAAATTCACTATTATTTACAGCAATCGCTTGATTTAATTGATGCTTTCTATGCAACAATCAAAGATTTACAGGGTACTTATGCATTAGGCATGATCAGTCCGCTAAAACCTGGCTACATATTGGCAGCGCGACGTGGAAGTCCTTTAGTTATCGGCGTTGGCGTAGGCGAACATTTTATTGCTTCTGATGTTTCTGCACTCATTCCAGTGACGCAACGCATTATTTTTTTAGAAGACGGTGATATCGCTATTTTACAGCGTGATCAGTTGCAAATTACTACAATTAATCAAGAAGTTGTCCAACGTTCTATTCATATAAGTCAATTACAAATGGACGCGGTTGAACGGGGTGAATATCGTCACTACATGGCGAAGGAAATTTTTGAACAACCACGTGCTTTGACGGATACTTTAGAAGGACGCATTTACGAAGATCATATTTTAGAAGCGTGTTTAGGACATGAAGCACAACAATTGCTTACCAATATTAAAGCAGTACAAATTATCGGTTGTGGCACCAGTTATCATGCGGGTTTGGTTGCGCGTTATTGGATTGAATCATTGGCAAAAATACCTTGTAACGTTGAGATTGCCAGTGAATTTCGTTATCGACAACCGCTTGCGAATCCAAATTGTTTAGTTGTTGCCTTATCTCAGTCTGGCGAAACGGCTGACACATTATCAGCAATTCATGAAGCGAAACGCTTGGGTTTTGGGGCAAGTTTAGCCATTTGTAATGTGCCAGAAAGTTCTTTGGTGCGTGCTTGTGATTTGTTTTTAATGACTCATGCGGGTCCAGAAATTGGAGTCGCTTCAACTAAAGCTTTTACAACACAACTACTTGCACTATTAATTCTTACAGTTATTTTAGGTAAACGACAGGGTATGAGTGCAGAAAAAGAGCAAGAAATTGTTCGAGCAATGCTCAGTTTACCGAGAGAAATCAATCAAGTACTAAATTTAGATAGCCAAATCGAACAACTGGCTGAACAATTTGCTAATAAACAACATGCGCTGTTTCTTGGACGTGGTGTTCACTACCCTATTGCTTTAGAAGGCGCATTAAAATTAAAGGAAATTTCCTATATTCATGCCGAAGCCTATCCTGCGGGCGAATTAAAACACGGTCCGTTAGCTTTAGTTGATGATGAAATGCCGGTGATCGCGGTTGCACCCAATGATGCATTGCAAGAAAAACTCAAATCTAATTTACAAGAAGTACATGCGCGTGGTGGGCGTTTGCTAATTTTTGCTAATCATCAAGCCATCATGCAATCATCTGATTATATACAAATAATAGAGTTAGGTGAAGTTAATGAAATTATTTCCCCTATTGTTTATGTCGTGCCTTTACAATTGCTTGCTTATCATGTCGCACGTATTCGGGGAACGGATGTGGATCAACCCAGAAATTTGGCAAAATCAGTCACAGTAGAATAGTCAGTGTTATTTCAATAATGATACTAATTGACATTGATATAACCAGCGAATTTCCCCAAAAGTTTTCAAGGTTAAAGTCAGTTCTATTGCACGCAATATAGGTTTTAGATTATCTGAGTTATCAGCAGAAAAATTAGTTGGAACCCATTGATCGTGCCATTTTAACTCATTGTCTAAAAAGCGAAAATTAAGTTTGTCAATATGAGATAAAATCATTGTAATTTGAGGTTGACTGTCTTGGGCACGATCTAGTACTTGCCAAGAAGCACGCCATAATTTATCATTTTCTAAGTAATAGCGTGTTCTTTGCAAGGTACTACGTATTTTTTGTAGTGGATTTTTCCAACCCGCGTGCGTTAATTCGATAGTTGTGGCGGAGGCTTGTAATGCGGGCAAAGTTTCTCCATATTCATCACGTATTGCCCTTGCAACACATTGTTCTATATCACGTCTTAACTGCAAAGAAGCTATTTGTATTTCTGCCAATTGCTCAGTATACATTTGAGTTTGCAGTCGTGCAGTCAACGCAGTATTTAAACTCGTATAAGCAACAATTGCAATAATAGCAAAAATGGTCAAAGCCACCAGTAATTCCAATAAAGTAAAGGCTTTGCTTGTAGATAAAGTGTTAAAGAAATTAAATCGCATCGTGTAATAAAATATGTTAGGATTATTAATTGTATTCTGAATGAACCAAAGGAGAAATTGTGCCAACCATTGAATTAACACAAGAAAATTTTGATGACATTATCCAAAATAATAATCTGGTGCTGATTGATTTTTGGGCATCATGGTGTGGTCCTTGTAAAACATTTGGACCTATCTTTGAAGCAGCATCGGACAGACACACTGATATTGCATTTGCTAAGGTGGATACAGAGGCACAACGACAATTGGCAGGTGATTATCAAATTCGCTCTATTCCTACTTTAATGATTTTTAAGGAAAACATCATTATTTTTAATCAAGCGGGCATGTTGCCAGTACAAGCGTTAGAAGACGTTATCGGTAAAGCGAAAAGTTTAGATATGGATATGGTAAGAGCAGAAATTGCGAAACAACAACCTACAAACTAGGCATTGCTCTAATTTTAAGAAAAATGCACAGATTTTGATTATTAACTGGCAATCCAATGGGCTGCCAGTCGTTTATTTGGTTCTTATTTCTTTTGCCACCACGCCACATCTAAATGCATTTTCACTTTAACACCTTTTCGTCCTAAATTACTGAGAAATTCATATTCTGTTTCTTTTTCAGCTTGTGTCACAGAAACCGCATAATTCCACAATTTTGAGGCGGTAACGGCATCGTTGGGAAAAATAAATGCAACGGCTTGCTTATATTTCAAAGAATAAATGACATTGAAAAAGCCACTGGGAATCGGAATATCATTAATTCGTTTGGGGCGTTTATTGTATAAAGGTCCACAAGTAATTGATAAAACACCTTTTGTACGAGTCCATTCACGAATTAATTCTTCTAATCTTTTCAAAGCTTGACGATTTAACTTGGGATGTTGTAATACCACATTGGACATTGCAAACGTTTGATCATTGCTACGCCGGCTGAAATCAATTGCTGCGCTGGGCGCTAGATGACCTTTATCATAACCCGAGTTAGTGAATTCCTCAGGTTTAATGCGGTAAGGTGCTGGAATATCAGGGTCTGGATAAAATCGTTCTCCTCTATCCAAATTAACGCCCACTGAACGCTTTGACACCATATAACAAACCCACGCGGCACTTTTCATTTTAGGGTTAAAGCCTAGAAAATAACCGTCGCGTTTTAACACAATCTCACATTGGCAAGGCACGCCCAATTTGGCATGATTTCTTAGGCTAAACCACCATGTATAAAGGCGATGTCGATTGGGCCAAAGATAAGATGAAATAATGTACTGAAGTATCGCACCTGCCGCAGCGGATGCAATGTTTGTTAAAATAAGTAGTGATTCCATAACTTAATGTTTCTTCAATTAAATACATCAACTACGTAAACTTAGGATGCTGGCATATTCGCAATTCACGGTATGATGAGAAGTTAAAATTGCCATACCGCCTTGTTTTGCATGATTATCAAGCAATGTTTCTATCATTTTAATCGCGGCTTTATCTAATGCAGTAAAAGGCTCATCTAAAATCCACAATTGCGCTTGATTAATCAATAACCGTGCTAATGCTACCCGACGTTGCTGACCAGCCGATAAAGTGCGTGTAGGCACGTCTTCAAAACCATATAATCCCATTTGAGCCAAAGCAGTATCCAACATCATATTATTTGGATTCATATTTAATGCGCGTGCCATTGCTAAATTTTCTAACGGCGTTAAATCTGCTTTGATACCAGGCGCGTGACCGATATAAGCTAAAGTTGCCCAATATTCGGCTGAAATAGTTTGTATATCTTGTTCATTCCAATAAACTACACCTTCAGTCGCTAATGTCAATCCGCACAAAATACGCAATAAGCTAGTTTTTCCACTACCATTAGGACCTTCGATTTGCAGCAATTGTCCCGCAGCTAATTGAAAATTAAGATCATCGAATAAAATTCTATCATCACGAATACATTGTAAATGTTCAATACGTAGTTTATTTTTAGGTAATTCTTGTTTAATCAATGGATTATAACTCTACATTCAAAACAATAGGCAAAAAAATGTTATTATAACCTGAGTGCGATGTAATTTTTAGGTTTTCTTCTATTTTCCTATTTATCACTCAAACGTCGATAGGTAATTGCTTCGGTCAAATGCGGTGTTTTTATTTGTTCACTACTTTCTAAATCAGCAATTGTACGAGCGACTTTTAAAATTCGATACCAAGCACGTGCAGATAAACCCAATTGCTCTATCGCTCGATCTAACAATTTTTCATCATTTTCGCTGAGTTGACAAGCTTGTTCAACTTCACGATTATTCAGTGCACTATTGTGCTTGTTAAACCGTTGTAATTGAATTTGGCGTGCAGCAATCACTCTTTCTCGTACAGTTTTACTCGTTTCTCGATTAAATTCATTTTTTAACAAAGCTCTGGAGAAATTCGGCACTTCAATATATAAATCAATGCGATCCAATAAAGGACCAGATATTTTAGCGCGATAACGCCGAATTTGTTCGAGTGAACAAGTACAACGATGATTACTGTCACCTAAATGACCGCAAGGACAAGGATTCATTGCAGTAATTAATTGAAAATTAGCGGGAAATTCAGCTTGATGTGCAGCACGCGAAATTGTAATTGCGCCTAATTCTAAAGGTTCACGCAATACTTCCAATACTCGACGATCAAATTCCGGCAATTCATCTAAAAACAAAACACCATTATGTGCTAGAGAGATTTCACCAGGACGCGGATGACTGCCACCTCCCACCAAAGCCACAGCAGATGCGGTATGATGCGGGGTTCTAAATGGACGTTGTCCCCATTTTTCTGGCATAAAACCACAATTAGCAATCGACAGAATAGTTGCCGTTTCCAATGCCTCAGCTTCCGTCATCTCTGGTAAAATAGTAGGTAATCGACTGGCTAACATCGTTTTTCCCGTACCCGGCGGACCAACCATTAATAAATTATGTCCACCCGCCGCTGCCACTTCTAATGCCCGTTTTGCATGATGTTGACCACGGACATCACTTAAATCGATTTGATAACGATTGTTGATGATGAAATTTGGGGTTTTTTCTCTATAAAATGAAGTGATTGTGGTTTGTTTATGTAAATGTTCACAGACTTCTAACAAAGTATTTGCCGGAAATATTGTAACCTGACTAACCATACCCGCTTCTGCTGCATTATTCGCTGGCACTACCAAACTGCGTTCCACATTACGCGCTTCTAAAGCTGCCGGTAAAATACCACGCACGGGGCGCAACTCACCGCTTAACGCCAATTCTCCAATAAATTCATAGTGTTCTAACTCATCCATTGGAATTTGTCGTGAAGCAGCCAAAATGCCCAATGCAATCGCCAAATCAAATCGACCACCTTCTTTAGGCAAATCAGCCGGTGCTAAATTAATCGTAATACGTTGTAAGGGAAATTCAAATTGACTGTTGAGCAAAGCACTACGCACCCGATCTTTGCTCTCTTTTACGGCAGTTTCAGGTAAACCCACGATTGATAAAGCTGGTAAACCGTTGGTTAAATGTACCTCAATCGTGACGGGCAAAGCACGAATACCGACTTGAGCGCGGCTGTGAACAATAGCAAGTGACAGAACATTCTCCGATTTTTTATTATTTACCAAAATCTAATTTAAAGCGCAAAAAAACACTACACGCTTGTATTCTACATAAAATTCAATTTCTTAGTCAAGTTGTTATCGTTGGTATTGTTTGATAGTTTATGCAGTGTTTTGGTAGTTAATATTCTTCAGTTGGGCTAATATCAGTTTTTGCTAACATTATATTAGGTTCTTTAGATTGCATTTCTTCCAACGCAATCACACGTTTTTCTAGTGCTTCCAAACGTTCACGAGTACGCACTAACACTGCATTTTGTACATCAAATTCCTCACGTGTTACGATATTCATGCGGTGCAACATCGATTCTAAGGCAATACGTAAATTTTTTTCTAAATCTTGGTGCAAACTCAACATACCTTGTGGTAAAGCATGAGTGAATTGTTTAAATAATGTGTCAAATTGTTCACCGGGATTAGGCATGAGTATTGATTCCTCGTTTAAATGTAAGCATTGAATATACACAATTATCATAATATTGTAAATGTGAATTGGAACAACGCTTAGGATCAATGCCATTAAGTTAAGCGTTTCCCCCCTTTTTTAAAGGGGCAGGGGGGATTTAAGTAATTGAAATATAAAAAATCCCCCTCAATCCCCCTTTGGTAAAGGGGGAAGCAAAATTTCCTTAACTTAATGCTATTGACGCTTAGGATAATTGTATTAAATTACACAATAAATTTTAATGCGATTGCCCTAGTGTATAAGGTTCAATGAATTGACAAATGCGTTCTTCTTCAAAATTTTTGGCAAATTGACGAATTTTATGCGTAAAAGGCAGTAATTGTGGATTTGATTGCTCTAACCGTTCCAATTCGTGGAGAATTTCCCCAATGTCTCCCATCATCGCTAATTCATAAAGTTTGGTGGCTAATTCTGATGAAGGACCGAGCAAGTTTATTGAGTCTTCGATTTCCTGAATCTCAACTATGGGTTCTTCATAAATCCACTGAATAGGCAAATGTTTTGATAACAATTCTAATAAAACTTCGACGCAAAATGGTTTAGCAATAAAATCATTACAACCAGCCGCAATGCTTTCTTCTTGATGATAATCAAATACACTGGCAGATGCTGCAATAATAGGAATTTGTTGAAATTTTGGTATCTGACGTAAGCGGCGTACCAATTCAAAACCGTCAAGAATTGGCATGACTAAATCGGTAATAATTAAATCTGGTAATATTTTCTGTGCCTTTTCTAAACCCTCTTGACCATTTTCAGCTTCAATGATTTCAAAACCAATGGGAGTCAATAAATTTACCATCACCGAACGATTTTCCCATTTGTCATCTACCACTAAGAAGCGATAGGACTGTCCTTTAAAACCGATGATTAAAGGTTCATTTTTCTCTTTTTCTGTAGAGAAGTGTGAAACTTCAGGCAAATCAAGTGCCATCCAAAAAATACTGCCCTTTCCTAATTCACTGTCAACACACAGTTCGCCGCCCATCATTTCGACTAAACGTTTAGTGATTGGTAAACCTAAACCTGTGCCTTCAATTTTGTGAATATTTTCTCCAATTTGTTGAAAAGGTTCAAAGATTTTCCCCAAATCATCTTTTGCCATGCCAAATCCGGTATCTTCAATTTGAAAGCGGATTTTGCCGTAGTGTTGTCCAATTTTGAGGCTTACGCCCCCTTTTTCAGTAAATTTAATCGCATTTCCAAGTAAATTAATCAAGATTTGCCGTAAGCGTTTTTCATCGGCGTGAACACCCGTAGGTAAAGGCGAAAGTGCTTTATAAATAAAGGAAATTCCCTTTTGTTGTGCCCGCATTTTAAATAAATCGGTGACACCTTGAATAAAATCGTTGAAATTAAAATCAGTCGAATAAAGCTCAATTTTACCAGCTTCAATTTTTGATAAGTCTAAGATATCGTTAATTAAAGTGAGTAAATATTCACCGCTGCGATGAATAATATTGATGCCTTCATGTTGTTTATCAGATAAACTACGGTCACGCGCTAAAATCTGCGTATAACCCAAAATACCGTTGAGTGGCGTACGTAATTCATGGCTCATATTTGCAAGAAAAGAGCTTTTCGCTTGATTCGCTATTTCTGCTTTTTCCTTCTCTTGCGCTAGCACAGTAGTGAGTTCTTCTAATTTTTTATTGCGCTGCATCAATTCCATTTGACTGTCACGCAGCTTGCTAAGTGCCTGTTTTTGCTTGTCTACTTCTCGATTGAGTGCGTTAAATTGTGCGTTTTTTTCTGTCTGATCGGTACAACGCAAAAGTAAGTAAGCGGGTCGATCAGCAGCGGGCGGTTGTAGTAAGCAGCCTTCGCAAATAATTTTTTCAGTGACATTACTTCTTTCTACAAGCAATGATAAAGGTTGTAACATGCGGCTACGCGCGCATTTTTTTAAATAATCTTTAAGTTCTGTGGTTTTATTGACCGAAAGTTCTAGTAGTGATACGCCTGCTGTATTTTCCACACCTAAAAGTTTGGCTGCTTTTTGATTAGTCGCGAGAATATGACCGGCTGATGTGCATAAAATTAAAGCATCTCTGCTAAAAGCAAGGCTGAATTGCTGAAATAATTCTGGTGTAATGATATCACTACTCAGCGCGGAAGTATTCATTACCTTGGTCTGCGATGGTTTCTGAATTATCTGGGTCTAAATAGACAGTTACACTACATTCACCATCACCATTAGCAATAGTTTTATGCAGGCAGACTTTGGCATAACCCAAATTTTCTGCGGCAATAGTACCAAATACGTTAGAGGTCATCATACATAAGGAAGGGCGTCCCGCTACTTTATCTTCAAAGGGACAACGTGTGTTACCGAAAACCAGTTTTTCATCGTTTTGGGAAACTGCGTAAAAAGTGCCATTAATACGCGCTTTTAAATCATTCATAACATCAGTGACTTGTTCTCGATTAAGCGTAGGACAATTTAAAGCGCGGCGATATTCTTGGTTAATCCAATCTCCCATATTTTGTCCAACAATGCTAATATAGCCAGAAGCTTGTTCGACCCCGACAATATCTTGCAACACACCCGATAATTCACGCAATAGACTACGTAAAAATAAGTCCCGTTCTAATGGAACATTCGCTTCTGATGCTTTCATTGTTATTTTTTCCGGTTATTTTTTCTTAGGAAATGCTAGGATCGCTAACATTTACTAACTGCTACGTTACTTTGCGGGATGTTACCTATTTCAAGTAACATCCGCTAAATACTTGTTTAACAATTATAAAAACTATTTATTAACTGACAAACTATAGATGTAAGTTGCTAATAAATGTACTTTTGCTTTACCTAAGAAATCGCCATGAGCGGGCATTTTGCCTTGACGACCTTTGGCTAAAGTGAGTTTGATATCAGCTTCAGTACCACCATATAACCAAGTTTTATCAGTTAAATTAGGTGCGCCCATGGCTTGTGTACCTTTTCCTTCTGGACCGTGACAAGCAACACAAGTTTTTGTGGTAAATAATTCTTTACCTTTGGTAATTACTTCTGCACTAGGACTTGCACTGCCACTCAAGCTTAAAACGTAAGGGGCTAAGGTATTGATCTCATCTTCACTTAAATTCAAATTAGGCATAGCACCTTGACGACCTTTCATAATGCTGGTTTCAATTGCTTTGGAATCATTACCCCATAACCAGTCATCGTCGGTTAAATTGGGAAAACCTTTGACGCCGCGCGCATCTGAACCATGACAAACTGTACAGTAGGTCGCAAACAGCCGTTGACCAATCTCTACCGCTGTTTTGTCTTTGGCTAATTCTTCAATTGCCGTTTCTTGATATTTTTCGTAAATAGGATCGTATTTAGTTTTAGCCGCTTTCATTTCTTGTTCATAGGTTTTGACTTCTGTCGATTCCCATAAACCTTTATACGAACCTAAACCTGGGTAAACGATTAGGTAAAAAATACCAAATATCAATGTGATGTGGAACATTTGTAACCACCACATAGGTAAGGGATTATTTAATTCTTCTAAATTTTCATCCCAAACATGTCCCATGGTTTCAATCTTTTCGTTAGATTTAGGACGATTACCTGACATCCAAATGATTAAAAATAAACAGCCTGCAATACCACCCAAAGTAGGGATAATAATAAACCATTCCCAAAATTGGCTAGTAAACATCTGGTTATCAAACCAATGGCTGTTAAACAAACTATCAAACATTATGCTTCTCCTTAACTGTTGTTTCCACTGTATCATCGTCGTCTAGGGGGAGGCGTGCAGCTTCGTCAAAGTCTTGTTTACGCTTGCTGCTATACGCCCATACAATTATCCCTAAAAAAATAATGATGGCGACGATGGTTAATATTGAGTGAACTGATGCTGAAAACTCAGAGATTTGAATCACTTATCGCACCGTCTTAATGGTTGTACCTAAATTTTGTAAATAAGCGATCATGGCATCCAAACCCGTTTTGCCTTCTAACGCTTTAGCTGCGCCTTGAATTTCTTCTTCAGTATAAGGGTGTCCATATACGTCTTTGAGTAAACGCATTTTCTTTTCAATCAGTGGTTCATTCAAGGGTTCTTGTAACCAAGGATAGCCAGGCATGACAGATTCTGGTACAACGGCACGTGGGTTAATCAAATGGGCTCGATGCCATTCGTCACTGTAACGTCCACCCACTCTATGTAAGTCCGGTCCTGTTCTCTTTGATCCCCATTGGAATGGATGATCATAGATAAATTCTCCAGCGACTGAGTAGTGTCCATAACGCTCTGTTTCTGCTCTAAAAGGGCGTATCATTTGCGAATGACACAGATAACAGCCTTCGCTGACGTAAATATCTCGTCCAGCAAGTTGTAGTGCTGAATAAGGTTTTAATCCTTCAACGGGTTGCGTAGTGGAATTCATAAAAAATAAAGGTACGATTTGTACTAATCCGCCGACACTCACTAGAATAGTGATTAGTACTATCATTAATCCAATATTTTTTTCAACTTTTTCATGACCATTGGACATGTATCAGGTCTCCTTAATTTAATGAGCTAAAGCAGGTTCTGGGATGCTGTCTTTCACGTTGCTGTATTTAGCACCTGTGACAGTCATTAAGACGTTGTACGCCATAATCAAAGTGCCTGTGAGGAATAGTGCGCCGCCTACAAACCGCGTTACGTAGAATGGATGCATGGCTACTACTGATTCAACGAAGCTGTAAGTCAAAGTGCCGTCTGCGTTAACTGCACGCCACATGAGTCCTTGCATTATTCCTGATACCCACATTGCTGATATGTATAAAACAACTCCAATAGTTGCTGCCCAGAAATGCCATTCGACTAGTTTGAGGCTGTATAGTTCTCTGCCAAATACCCGTGGTATGAGATAGTACAAGCTACCCATGCTAATCATTGCGACCCAGCCTAATGCGCCTGAGTGTACGTGTCCAATTGTCCAGTCAGTATAGTGGGATAAAGAATTGACTGTTTTAATTGCCATCATTGGTCCTTCAAAAGTTGACATTCCATAGAAAGAAATTGCAACAATTAAGAAACGCAACACAGGATCACTACGTAATTTTTCCCAAGCACCAGATAAGGTCATGATACCGTTGATCATACCGCCCCAAGAAGGTGCTAATAAAATTAAAGACATTACCATACCTAAAGATTGCGCCCAATCAGGTAATGCAGTGTAATGTAAATGGTGAGGACCTGCCCAAATGTAGGTGAAAATTAACGCCCAAAAGTGAACGATGGATAAACGATAGGAATAAACTGGACGATTAGCTTGTTTGGGTACAAAATAATACATCATACCTAAGAATCCAGCAGTTAAGAAGAAACCGACTGCATTATGACCATACCACCATTGTAACATGGCATCTTGAGCACCTGAAAAAGCAGAATAAGATTTCATGCCAGTCCACTCAACAGGTACTGCAAGATTATTAAAAATGTGCAATATAGCGATGGTGATAATAAATGCACCATAAAACCAATTGGCAACATAGATATGTGGCGTTTTACGTTTTGCAATAGTGCCAAAAAACACGATAGCATAAGTAACCCAAATCACAGCAATTAAAAGATCAATAGGCCATTCTAATTCAGCATATTCTCTACTTTGAGTAATTCCTAAAGGAAAACTGACAGCAGCTAATAAAATAACAAGTTGCCAACCCCAAAAGGTAACAGCAGCTAATTTATCTGAAATGAGTCTGGTGTGACAGGTACGTTGTACCACATAGTAAGAAGTCGCAAATAAAGCACAGCCACCGAATGCAAAAATAACCGCATTGGTGTGTAAAGGACGTAATCGACCAAAAGCTAGATAAGGAATATCAAAATTTAACCAAGGCCAAGCAAGCTCTGCAGCAATAAAAACACCTACACTCATACCGACAATGCCCCAGACAATTGTCATGATGGCAAATTGTCTCACAACTTTATAATTATAGGTTGCTGTTTCCACTATATTTTTCTCCTGTGAGTAAATAAATTTAAAAAAAAATTATATAGTTGTCTTAAAGTTAGCAAATAGTATTGACAACTGCCTATTTATGCAAACTTAATGGATTATCTTAATAAGATAGTGGTCTAACAATGATATTAAGAAATTTAGAATGTACTTAGAAGTTAAATATTGTAGTACTTGTTGTAGCGATTGACTACTGAATTATTATTTATTACTTCATTTTTGAATAAATCGCAAATAGTTACATTAACTTTATGATCTACAAATTATTAATTAACGTAAGTTCGATATGGACAATAAATATTTACATTTTCTGAAAAATAAGCGTCGTTAATTCTTCAATCTAACTATTTCAATAGTATGAATAAGTTCTTTTAAATCAACAGGTTTACTAATATATTGCGTTGCACCTATTGACAAACAACGTTCGCTATCACCCGGCATAGCCAAAGCGGTCAGTGCAATAATAGGAATATTAATGAGATCAGAATAAGTACGTATTTGTTTAATTGCGTCTAATCCATTCATGACCGGCATTTGAATATCCATCAAAATAATATCGGGTATCGTCCTACAAGCTTGTTCTACCGCCTCTAAGCCATTGCGCGCAAGCATGAGTCGATAGCCTTTTAATTGTAAATAAGATGAAATGGCATTAATATTTTCTTGATTATCTTCTGCCAATAAAATTAATGGATGATAATGATCGTTTCCATCTGAATGATTAGACAAGTAATATTTATTTTTATCATCTATTTTATTTTCAGTTGATTCTAACCAAGGTAGAGAAATAATAAACTGACTACCTTCACCTAACGTGCTTTCAACAGAGATTGTGCCATTATGTTTTTCGGTCAAACGACGCACTAAGGCAAGCCCTAATCCTGTACCGCCGTGCCGTCTGGCTAAACTACTGTCTATTTGGACAAAAGGCTTAAACAAAATGCTCTTATTTGCTTCCGCAATTCCAATACCGGTATCCCACACAGTGATTTTTACAACTTTAGTGATCTTATTAAGCTCGGTTTTTAAACCAATTTCTCCACCTTCTTCAGTAAATTTTACCGCATTACTGAGTAAATTGACCAAAACTTGTTTTAAACAACGTTCATCTGCTTGAATAGATTCGTTTAAGTGATTAAAATATGAGTAAATTTTTATTCGCTTTTTATAAGCCATATGTTTGACAAATTCTAAGCTGGCTTGGCAAATTTCTTTTAAAATTACGGTTTCAATATCTAATTCTAGTTTTCCTGCCTCGATTTTAGATAAATTTAAAATATCGTTAATTAATGTCAATAAGTGTCGCCCGCTGGTTTCAATACTGTGTAAAAATTTTAGCTGCTTGTCATTCAAGGGACCATAAACTTGTTCTTGTAAACCTTCAGATAAAGCTAAGATGGCATTTAATGGTGTGCGTAATTCGTGACTCATATTGGCGAGAAATTCATCTTTCAATCGTGATGTGCGCGCTAATTCGGCATTGGCAAGACTTAATTCATAGGTTTTATGGCGTAACGTAATATCTCGATCAATACCACGATAACCTGTTAACCTGTTATCAATATCAAACACAGGAATACCACTACTTTCACAAATAATAATATGCCCATTTTTATGAATTACATTATTTTCTAAATATTCAAAAGGCTTACAATTATTTGAAATATCAGTAAATATAGATTTAACCCGCACAGCCTCTGCCGGTAGCATCAAATCAAACGGTGTTTTTCCGATAATTTCATCTGGCATATAGCCTAAAATATGCGTCACTTTTGGGCTAACATAAGTATAAATCCCCTGCGCATCAATCTCCCACACCCAATCACTACTTGCTTCAACTAAGGTACGAAAACGTTCTTCTGCTTGTCGCAATACCACTTCTACTTGTTTTCGTTCAGTAATATCAACCAATGTGCCAATAAAACCGATAATGTAATTTTGATTGTTATATTCAGGCACAGCTTGTCCAAATACCCAAGTGATTTTATTAGGTTGAATTTGAAAGCGAAATTCAGCTTCAAAAGGTTGTTCGTGTTTAACTGTGCGTATCCAAGCACGTAATACATTATTTCGATCATCTGGGTAAATCGCATTAAACCACTGTTGATTAATGGCTTGTTCCATAGTGATACCAGTAATTTGTTGTAACCGCTTATTCACATAGGTGCAATTTCCCTGAATATCCGCATGAAAAATGCCTATCGGTGACAACTCCGTCAAATTTTGATAACGTTTTTCACTTTCTAATAAAGCCAATTCTGCTTGTTTTTGCTTAGTGATATCTCTCTCTATTGCAATATATTGGGTAATATAACGGGTTTCATCGCAGATCGGTTGAATTTCCATGGCTAACCAAAATTCGGTTCCATCCTTTTTATAATTCAAAATCTCAACTTGAAAACCACGTCCACTTTGCAAACCTTGATGTATCATCTTGATAGTACGTGGATCAGTTGCCGGTCCTTGCAAAATAGCCCCCGGTTTTTTATTAAGTACTTCATCCAAGGTATAACCAGTAACTCGGGTAAAACCATCATTAACCCATTCAATTTTACCCAAATGATCAGAAATAATAACAACATTATCTGTATTTTTCGCAACCAAAGCCAATTTTTTAGTTTCTGCTTGGCTATGATCTAGCATATTTAACATGATATTTAATGTATTTGCCATCGTGCCAATTTCATCATGGCTTACTAATGGAATATAAACCGCTTTATTACCGTGGGAACGCTGTGAAATAGTTTGTTCAATCAATTTAATAGGATGTAATACCACATGATTAAACAACAAATATACCAAATAAACGACAACGGTTACTAATATAAACCCCCAAATTAATATTAATTTTTCTACTGTATATATAAATTGACGAATAATTGAAGCATCAGTAGAGATAAAAATAGAATTTTTCGGTGAACAATAAAGCGTATCGTTGCTATTGCTATTAATTGTGGAAACAACATTATTTTCACAAAACGCGGATAACTGTTCAAAATGAGTTATCCAATCTTTTAACAGCGATTTAGCTGAGTGATTTGATTTAAGAAATGTAATTGTTTTACCTAACCAAACTTCTTGATTAGTAGCAATTATTTTATTGGATTCTTTGTCTACTGCGAGAATAAGCGTAATTTCTCTATATTGTGCAATTGCTTCAATAATTATTTTTAATTCAATTGGATCGGAAATTTTATCAAAAATTTGATACACCGCACGAGTAATTTGTTTAGAATTTTCAACCTGTTGAATTGTTAATTTATTCAATAATGTATGCGTAATAATTAGGGTAAAAGCAATAACTGCAATAAATCCTAATGAGATGATAGGCGTAATTAATTTCCAGCGTAAAGAAACTTGCTTGTTTAAATAACTATTTGTTTTATAAAGCATCTTAATGGTTAATGACACTCATGACTTCATTTCATAATTCAAATTCATTGCTGCAACTAGTAAGCATAGGGCGCAATACGCTAATGCACCCTATAAATTACGCCTTACACGGGTTATAATAATCCGACTCTTATTGGAATATTTTCGTCGAACTCACGTTAGGATAGATTATTTATATAAATGGCTGTTTCATCTAATAAAAATAAATTAAATTGGTTTTTGATCGTCATGGTATCATTACCTTTAATTTTTTCTGCTTATGCAATGATTTTAAAGAATAATTTTATTTTTATTATTGTTTATATTGCATTAAGTTTAGTCACATTTATTGTGTATATTGTGGATAAGAATCGCGCGATTAAGCAACAATGGCGAATTCCTGAATTTACCTTACACATGCTTGAATTGTCAGGTGGATGGGCTGGTGGATTAGTTGCTCAACATTACTTTCGCCATAAAAACAAAAAGTTATCATACCAATTGATTTTTTGGTCAATTGTAGGTATTCATATGGTAGGATGGATTTTATATATCATCTATTTTAGATAATTGATTTAAAATCGTACTTACATTCAGTGCAGCATTTAAATCTTCATCTGCACTGAATCCTTCCACTGTTACATTGTTGAATTGTCAACTATTTTGGTAATAAAAGATTACTCTTTGCGTGCATTTGCAAAAGCTTCAGCAAAAGCATTACCAAATGCTGTATTGGCAGCCGGTTCATCTTTAGGCGTAGATGATTTCTTTGAAGGTTGTGAAGAACGTTGACCTTGTCCCTTCGGATTTTTCTGGTTTTTCGGATTACCTTCCTTCGGCGTTGCATTGTTTTGATCGCGTGCTTGTTCTTGCAAACGCATAGTTAATGCAATCCGTTTACGTTTCAAATCAACTTCTAACACTTTAACTTGAACCACGTCGCCCGCTTTAACAACGTCACGTGGGTCTTTCACAAAATCGTTGGATAAAGCAGAAATATGCACCAAACCATCATGATGCACACCAATGTCTACGAAAGCACCAAAATTAGTCACATTAGTCACTACGCCTTCCAATAACATGTCGGCTTTTAAATCGGTCAATTCTTTAACATTTTCTTGAAAAGTTGCCGTTTTAAATTCAGGTCTGGGATCGCGTCCCGGTTTTTCTAACTCTTTTAAAATGTCTGTCACTGTAGGGATTCCAAAAGTATTGTCGATATAATCGGCGGGATTTAAATGATATAAAAATTCTTTATTGCCTAAAATTTCTTTAAGCGATTTATGATGTTGCGCTAAAATTTTTTCTACTACAGGATAAGCTTCAGGATGTACTGCAGAAGCATCTAATGGATTATCACTGTTCATAATACGTAAAAAACCAGCGGCTTGTTCAAAAGTTTTTTCACCCAAACGCGAAACTTTTTTAAGAGCTTGGCGATTGGGAAATGCGCCATTGGTATCACGAAATGTCACAATATTACGCGCTAAATTGGCATTAAGCCCTGAAACTCGACTAAGTAATGGCACAGAAGCTGTATTGACATCAACACCCACAGCATTCACACAATCCTCAACCACCGCATTTAAACTAGATGCTAATTGCATTTGGTTGACATCATGTTGATATTGTCCAACGCCAATCGATTTAGGATCAATTTTTACCAATTCTGCCAATGGGTCTTGTAAACGTCTGGCGATTGAAACTGCACCACGCAGAGAAACGTCTAAATCGGGAAACTCTTGTGAAGCAAATTCAGAAGCGGAATAAACCGAAGCTCCGGCTTCTGACACCACGACTTTTTGTAATTTGAGTGCAGGATATTGTTTAATTAAATCAGCGACTAATTGATCAGTTTCTCGTGAAGCCGTACCATTCCCAATGCTAATCAGTTCAATTTGATATTGCTCAGCTAATTTGGCTAAAACTTGAATGGATAAATCACGTTTATTATGCGGTTGATGTGGATAAATCGTGGTGTGCTGTAATAATTTGCCAGTTTCATCAATTGCAATGACCTTAACACCGGTACGTAAACCCGGGTCTAACCCAATTATTCTTTTGGGACCAACCGGTGCGGCAAGTAATAAATCGCGCAAATTACCCGCAAAAACTTTAATCGCTTCTAATTCTGCGGCTTCACGCAATTGATTCATCAATTCTGTATCTAAATGTAGTTTTATTTTAAATTTCCATGCCCAACGTACAGTATCTAATAGCCATTTATCAGCAGTTCTCCCTTGCTCTACAATGTTAAAATAATGTGCAATAATTGCTTCACAAGGGTGAAGAATGTCACTTTGCTCTTCAACCGACAAATTCAATTGTAAAATACCTTCTTTACGTCCACGAAACATAGCGAGTGCACGATGTGAAGGTACTTTTTGCCACGATTCTTGAAAATCAAAATAATCGGCAAATTTCGCACCTTCTTCTTCTTTACCCACTACAACTTTAGCTGTTAATGTAGTGCGTTCGGTTAAAAATGGACGTAATTGCGCTAATAATTCAGCTTCTTCAGCAAATTTTTCCATCAAAATCTGTCTTGCACCTTCTAAAGCCATTTTACCATCATTAACCCCTTTATCCACATCAATAAAATTCGTTGCAGCTACTTCTGGGGAAATGTCAGGCGATTGTAACAACTGCAATGCCAATGGTTCTAAACCTGCTTCTTTAGCGATTTGTGCCTTAGTGCGTCGTTTGGGTTTATAAGGTAAATACAAATCTTCAAGACGGGTTTTAGTATCAGCTTCTTGTAGCGCGACGGCTAACTCTGGGGTTAATTTACCCTGTTCATCAATGCTAGATAAAATGACTTCGCGTCGTTCTTCTAATTCGCGTAAATAACGGAGTCGCTCTTCTAAAGTGCGTAATTGGCTGTCATCTAAGCCACCAGTCGCTTCTTTACGATAACGCGAAATAAATGGCACAGTTGCCCCTTCATCAAGCAAAGTGACAGCCGCCTGGACTTGAGACTCGATGACGGATAATTCTTCTGCTATGCGTTGTAGGATGGTTTTCATGACTATTCAATAGATAAGATCGCTATCAAGATAAAGCGAATTCAAGAGATAACTATAAATTTTCAGATAGATTCTATCCGTCCTACCAATGTGTTAGGGAGAAAAGTTTATTAGCTATTTTGAGCAAAATAAATGGTTACCAAATATTTTCTTCAGCCATATTTTTGTATCAGGCAGTTAAAAAAATTCATTATAATACAAATATAGCACGTTTTTGTCGATTGAGAAAACAATTTATACAGTATTCATGTCAAAAGCCTCCTTTTAACAACAACGGAGATTTTTCTACAATAGCCTGACTCTTATTGAAATATTTACATCGAATTTACGTTTTTTAATAATATACTGATCAATTTATTCTAACTAGGCTTTCATGGTGAGAATTACTAAAATTTAACACTACTTTAATTTGACACTACTTTAAATCTCATATATTATGCGCCCTTAGGGTTGGAAAGTTAATATATTTTTAAAATGTAAATGTTTTTTATTGCTTTAATATACCATGGTATATTGTATGAAACAAAAATATAAGATTGTTACATTAGGGAAATTAACCGCAGGCTCTTCATCAGAAAATGTAATAACAAAGCTTGCGTCTGTGTTAAACATAGCGCGTGATGAAGCAACTAGATTGGTGTCAACTCAGAGTGTTCTGAGGAGAGGAGTCACGCATGAAGAAGCAATGAAGTATAAAAATTTTCTTGAAAAATTGGGTATTCTATTTAAAATAGAATTGGACGGTACTTCAGACACGTCCTACCATCAAACCAATGACTGTCCTTGTGAACAATGCGGTAAAATTTTTAATTCTAATATTCTGAGCACGATAGAAGGAAAATGTTACTGTAATCAATGTATTCCAATATTATTTGCTCAAATTAAACAAGAATTAGAGTTGTTAAAGAAAGAAAAACAGTTACCACACTCCATACCAAATCCTTCAGTTCTGTCAAATTTAACCACTATTTCCAACACCAATCATGTTACCCAAGTGTCACCAACACTTTTAGAAGAAGTTGTTTATGAAAAAAACTTGTCATTTAAAGCTGCCTATTTTTCCTCGACGAGCTGCGTTACATTAACGGGTTTAACAATGTTACTTTCATTAATAAAAGCAATTTTAATTTTAGTAATATTATTACCTATAGTATTAGCTTATTTAAAATCAAAGAATTATTATCTCAAGATCACAAACCAAAGAATCTATTTTTCTACTGGACTACTTACGAAAAAGCAGGATGAGATAGAATTTATCCGAATTAAAGATATTTCATATTGTCAAAATTTTATTGAAAAATCAATAAATTATGGACATATATCCATTCATTTGCTTGATACTACGCAACCCGCCATCTACTTAATATCCGAATCTCCTAAATATTGGAAAGATAAAATACAGTCACTGGCAAAAATTGAAAAACATAGAAACGAAAAAGAGTTTTTTTCACAAGTATTAATCAAATAACGCGTACGCCGCATAAAAATGGTGAAGTGCCTGTAACGGGCATGGAGCGAAGGGGCGCAATCATTCAGTTTTGATTGATTGTAATAACTGAACATTTTTTGAATATTCCATCGTCCCTACACTGGAGGAGTGCAGGAACGAGGAAAGTTGTTACAGTATGCCGATTATCGCGACATTAGAGGGAGTTGGACAGACTTCTGGAGATAATGGAAGAGGTACATTTTCTCCAATTTTTCCACTTTGTCCAGAACTGCCAGTAGCACCGGGTCTCCCATTATCACCATTGGGTTTGCCACCGTTCCAACCATTTCCTGACCCCCCACTTCCACCGCTACCAGCAATTCCACCCAAGCCACTTGCGCCTGCTGCAAAAATTGGTTGGCCTGTTACATTAGCAGAACAATATCTAAGCACTACTGTTCCGCCGTCACCCCCATTACCTCCATTACTTCCATTTCCACCATTGCCACCATACCCGCCTCTACTGCCGTCCTTACATCCGAGGTTAGTTGAACCTGCATCACCACCCCTACCACCATTGCCACCATTACCACCATTACCACCCTTTGCACCACTAACGTTTATCACATTCAAGTTGATTTGCACAGTTTTGGCTTTGATGTATATCAAACCGCCACTTGTGCCTGAGGTGCCAGAAGAAGGGGCATGATTTCCATTACTACCTGGTTTACCAGTTTCACATTTTCCAGCTCCCGAACCACCGCTACCATTGCCGCCATTCGCACCATTAACTCCAGACACGCCGGCGGCATTCAAGCTACCTTTCAAATCGACGGTTTTACCCGCTTTTAGGGCGAGAACATTGCGTTTCTTAGTGGTATCATTGAAGGATTTCACGCTAATTGAGGCACCTTGTTCAACGATAATATCTCCTGTCGCTTCGATAAACAGTGAGTCATTGGTATTTATCACTGTGCCGGCTGGGAATTTGATACTACCATCGATCATGATTTTACGTGGCTGATTAGTCGTTGTACCTGCCAATGTTTTGCCATCTACAGGTTCTCCTTTATAACTAGACACTTGCCACACAATACCCCTAGTTTCACTTTCCCAAGGATCGTCTAGCATTAGCTCAGGTAATTTGTAGACATTCTTATCGACGAAAGCCTGTGCTTCTTCCTTCTTGGCTACACAAACGTCTAGGTTACTCAAACACCACATACCTGCAAGTTGCAATACTTCAGTGTTATTGTTCAACAATGTTTCCAAAAACTTGATGTCCACAAGTTGCTTTTCAGACATTTTACCACCGTAACTGGTGATCCAACCTCTGACGACTTGCAAGTCAGCATACTGATCTTTATAAGTCTCAGCAAGGTACTTTCTGGCTTGTAAGATGGCAGCAGTCACTTTGGTCTGATCGCTAGGAACACCAACAGAGGTATAGGGTAGCGTGTAATAACCCAATGTCGCTGGTTGAGCGGTTGCACCGGTAGCAAATTGGTTTTGCGCATATTGGTAAATCGCATTAAGCATCTTTTCACAAGCTGCCAAATTATCCAAAGAACAGGAAATAACAGGCGCGTTTTGGGTTGCTGAACCACCCAATATCTTAGCCAGTTCCTCTACTTTGCCACCGACTTGTACAGCAGAAATCGAAATACGACCTGCTTTTTTAACCTCTTGATTCAGCGTACTTAGCTTAGCAGCGACTTCGACAATCTTGTACTTGGCACCGAATGTTGCTTCAAAAGTCTTTTTATGACTTTGCTCATTAAAATCAAAAGAAACAGCAACATATAGTTTTGCACCACGTACAGTTTGATTCACATACTCGTCACCACAGGCATTTCTGAATTGACAAGAATTGTGTTTAATAGACTCTGCTATCTTAGTCAAACTTGTTGGATGGAACACGCCACTGGACATTTTGTAATCTGCGGTAAAGAACATGGTTTGAGATAAACTCGTGTCCTTTTTTTGCATGGCAAATTTGGCACTGGTATCTAGTTGAAACACCTTCGCTTTGACTTTGGCATTTGCCTCGAATCCCATTTCATTCAAGACTTCACTAAAGGTGTAACTCTTTGATAAATCAAGACTAGCTGTGGGTGTTCCAGTGGCAGTACCGTTTGTCCCTTCCAAACACACTAATTTGAACAAATCTCGGTCAGAATCATATCCAAAGCCCAAATCCCCTACGCCGCCTTCTGGTCGACGGTCGGGATCCATGTCAACCAAACAATCGCTACCAGTACACTTCAGTTGGTAACCTGGTGCCAATAGTTTTGGATCATTCGTGCTTAACTTTAAGGTTGCACTAAAATCACCAGAGTTCTTTGGTGCGCATTGCAAAGTCATCGTATCCATTTCTGACGATTTAATCGCTAGAGAAGTAGGCGAAGTCACTTTAAAAATATTGGCATTAGCCCCTTCAATATTAAAGAAATCGACCTTTAGATTTCCTTTTCCAAGATTCTTGATCTTGATATCTTGGCTACCGGGAATGGCAACAGAGTTAAAACCTACGTCACCAAAGTCAATGACACTTGCTGAATCTGGGCTAGAAGTAAATATTGGATCACCTCCGCCACCACATTCATCTCCTTCACACACTTCAAACCCGCTACAATTCAGTTGATAACTAACCGTAGATAGTTTCGGATCGTTGGTCTTCAACTTCAATGTCGCTGCAAAATCGCCTTTAGCTTTTGGTGCACACTCAAATGTGACTGTTTGCGTACCAGAAGCAGCGATTTCTAAAGGTGTACTTAGGAAATTAGTAGGTGAAGTGACCTTGAATAATTTCGCATTAAGTCCTTCAATATTGAAGTAATTCACAGTCATTTTTGCTTTGCCATCGTTACTAATCACCAAGTCTTGAGTCGATGGTTCAGTCACACTGATGTCTACTTTACCAAAATCAATCGTGTTTTCAGGGCTAGAAGTAAATATTGAAGTCGGGCAATCCGTCGTGCATCCTCCACCATCAACAATTTCTGTCCCTTTACAGGATAACGGATAACTCACTGTTTCATGAGTTAAATCATTGGTTTGCAGTGTCAAAGTCGCACTGTGTTGTCCCACTGAAATAGGCGTACAACTGACTAACAACTCTTTTTGTTCAACTGAATTACCCAATATAGACAACTCGTTAGGTGATACACTGAAACTATCAGAATCAATTCCATTCACAGAAACATTTAAGTTACTGCCACCACTGTTTTTTATTGTGATTTTACCAACAGAAATAGTTTGTCCTACTTTTGTAGTGACACTCTTTAAGCTAGGTGTTCCAATATAAACAGGAAGTTTTGGTGGTTCTTTTTTACCTTCACAAGAAAGTGAATAAGAAACTGATTGGTTGGCATCATCATTTGTAGATAGTTGTAATTCAGCATCAACTTTTCCTTCCACATTGGGCGTACAAGTTACTTTCAACTCTTTCTTACCAGAAGAATTTCCTTGAATGGTAAACGAGTCAGTAGATGAAACATTAAAATAATCAGCATCATTGCCAACAATTTCAATATTAGTTACTTGCAAATCTCCATCACCACGATTCATAATGGTAATTTTACTTGAATAGGAAGTTTTTCCAATTTCAATTACGCCAAAATCAAGCAATTCATCTGTTGACGGCACAGAATCAAAAGAAGAAGATTCAGGTATTATCTCAGACCCAATACAAGACAACGGGTAAGAAACTACCTTATGATTTTCATCATTAGTATTGAATTCTAAAGTAGCAGTTAATGTATCGCTCTTAGTTGGTGTGCAAGTGAGTGATAATGTTTGTTCATTATCACCAGACAAACTAAATGAAGCATCCGACAAAAGACTAAATTGATCAGCATTTTGCCCACTTATCGTAATATTATCTACTTGTAATTCAGCAGAACCACGATTAAGTACTGTAATCTTACTTGCCTCAGAAGTATTTCCTAATTTTACTTCACCAAAGTCGATAGTTTCAGTCTTTGAAGGAATGGAATCAAAGTTTGGTAGTGGTGTTTCAGACCCAATACAAGACAATGGATAAGAAACTACTTTATGATTTTCGTCATTCGTATTGAATTCTAAAGTGGCAGTTAATGTACCGTTCTTAGTTGGTGTGCAAGTGAGTGATAATGTTTGTTCATTATCACCAGACAAACTAAATGAAGCATCCGACAAAAGACTAAATTGATCAGCATCTTGTCCATCAATTGTAATGTTATCTACTTGTAATTCAGCAGAACCACGATTAAGTACTGTAATCTTACTTGTCGCAGAAGTATTTCCTAGCTCAATTTGTCCAAAGTTAATTAAACTTGCTAATGTAGGAACTGAATCAACTACTGGTTGATCGTCAGGAAGATCATCGTCGTCAGGAGGATTATCATCATCATCGTCTACATCGTCTTGATCAGTACCAACACAAGAAAGAGGATAATTGACACTCTTTTGATCAGGATCATTTGTTCTTAATTGTAAAGTTGCCGTATAGGATGTAGCTGATGTAGGTGTACAGGAAATCGCAAGCGTTTGGGTATCTGTAGAAAGACCTGCTAAACTAAATCCTGTTTCAGGCATCACTGTGAACTGACCGGCATCTTTACCCGTAATTTGGGCAAGACTGATTTGCAATTCTCCTTTGCCTTCATTGAGAATTTGTAGATTACTGGTTATCGTTTCATTAACTGTAATTTCACCAAAATCAATAAATTCGCCCGCATTTGGTACAGATGGTACAGAGGCAAAGATAGGTTTATCAACTGAACTTTCACAAGATAAATAATAACTGATTTCAGCTTGACTTTTATCATTAGTGACCATTTCTAAAACAGCATTGTGTTGACCTTCAGCAAGTGGTAAACAAGTTAATTCAAATTCTTGTTTTTCACCTTTATCTAATGTTGCTTCACTGGGTGTCACACTGAAATAATTTGCTTTATCTCCAGTAATTTGCGCATGTTGAACTTGTAAAACACCTTCGCTGCGATTAATTACAGTGACTTTATTTGTTGTAGATACATTGTTGACTACAACTGTACCAAAATCAATAGGTTTTAAATCGGTTTCCTCTGGCATTGGAATAGAATAAAAAATGACATCAGCAATTTCTCCTTCACAAACTAATTTATATTGTGCATTAGGTTGCTGTTTGCTATTTGTAGTTAATTCCAAAGTCGCATTAAATTTTCCTTTTTCCTGAGGTTTACAGCTTACGATTAAAGTATCTTTTGCATTGCCGGGTATAGTCAATTCAGGCGTTGATACTACGAAATGATTTGCGCCTGATCCTGTTATTGCAATTGACTTAATTTGTAAATCAAACTTACCGGTGTTAAAAACTCTAATTTCTTTATCAAAGGATTCATCAACAGGTAATCTACCAAAATCAAGAGTTGAAGCAAGTGACGGGCTCGAATCATAACTAATATCTACTGTCGTTACGCAATGATAAGAAGTTTGCATACAACCAGTGACTGCCAATGAGCCAGAATCTTCTTGCAACTGCGCACTACATGTAAAAGTGTTTGTACCTAAAGTAATAATTTTATTATCTACTGTTGAACGAACAGGTAAATCAACACTTGAAATAGTCAACACTTTATTACTTAACGCATAAGTTGCGGGATTACCTCCACTGATGCCGACAAGACTACCATCATCTTGCCCAAAGCGAGTAATCTCAAATAAGCCCGTATTTTGATTTAATTTTAGATCAGCATTAACAGTACTAAGAATTTTAGTAGGTTCGATAAAACTACCTATGACAGGATCAGCCACAATATGAATTGTAGGTAGGTAAAGTGTACCTCGTTTAGAATTAAATGCAGTTGCTCCTGGACAAGATTCACGATCAACAAAGATAAGTGCTGTTCTTTGGGTAGTTACTCCATTATTATCTTGTACTTTCAAATCAATGGAATAAACGCCTTCTTTGTTAAATGACATGGTTCCAACTTTACCAATAACTTCTTGTTCATCATTAGAAAACCAAGAATAATCAGTAATGTTACCATCTGGATCGTAAGATTCAGTTGCATCCAACTCAACGGTTAATGGCGCATTTCCCGCTAATGGACTGACTTTCATCACAATAAAGGGCGGTTCATTTTCCGCCCAAGCAGCATAACTACCAACGAACACCATAACATACAATATCATGATGCAATATTTAACAAATCTGTAAAGTCTCATATTTACAATTTCCTAATGGTATTGAGGTGTAAATACTTTAACTTTCATTCTAAATATCGACAAGGTAGTTCATACTGGTAGTACACACAGGGTCAAATTATTTTCCTACTATTTTATATAAATTTTTTCCACCACTCGTATTTTTGTCTTTCTCTATCTTTCCAATCAACTCCAATTCTCTGACCGTTTGAATCACAACAGTCCTACAATAACCCGATTTCTTTGAAATTTCGTTATAGCTTGCGATCACGAGATCATCATCATTCATCAACTTAACTAAAGCATCAAAAATATCCATATTTCTATTCATCACTACATTTCCCCTTTTTTTCTTTATTTATATCGTATAATTGTACTAACAAAATAGCAATTATTATTCCATCATTTATTTTTATTAAGTATTTAAACATGAAGTATGTAAACATCATATTGTGCGTTGTTTTGAATCAAGCTAAATTTTGGTAAGCGACATGCGGAAAATCAGCATATTTTTAGGACTTCAGCATATTTTTAGGATTTACGCATTGACAAGTAAAAATGATTAATAATCAATTAGTTACCTCAAAAAAGATACGCACATTTTATATTGAACAAAACTTTTAATTAATTGATTTTTCAGTCTTTGCTGAAAATGCGCTTATTGATGCTGAAAATGCGCACACTTACGTATAAAAAGAGATATTGTAATTTTTGTAGTTGAGCAAAAGCAGATTGAATAGCATTAATATAAAGTGAGGATTTTGCACATTCACTAAGAAGCGATGTTGAACAGGGCATTTATCCTAAATAAACTGGACAATATTATAGAACATTGATTTTGTTGCGGGTAAATGACATTATCAAGAAAATTACCGTCAACTGTGGTAAACAGTCGACGCAATACGCTAACGCTATTGCGCCTTATAGCTCTTTATGATGTCAATATTTTTGGTGCATGACACTATGTGTTTATGCGTCTTACAAGCTATTTCGTGGTTTTGGTGTTTTTAAGTAAGATCTACATACTAATGATGCTGATCAATAAACGTCGACGATCTTCTAAAATAATGCGACTTGCCATGATTTGCACGTTAATTTGCTTGCCAGTGCGGTGTGTTTCGCTTTGTTGTCTAACAATTGTTGGTTCATCTTGTGTCATCAACAAGTTGTAATAATTACGCACTGCTTCACCATGAGCACTGGAAGGAAGTATTAAAGTAAAAGGTTGTCCGATCATCTCTTCTGGGCGATAGCCATGGAGTTCTGCATAAGCGCGATTCACCTGTAAGAAACGTCCGCGGTCGTCAGTAAAACAAATGCCCAATTTAGTAGCTTCTAAGGCTGCAGCAAGCAATACTTCTTGTTCTCGAGATTTCTTCTCATGTTGTTTGTCCTCTGTAATATCATGTCCAATGTGCCAAGTATACCAACCTGGAATAGGATATTCTTTAGCAACACTATGCCAAGCAATGCTTTTTAGGCGACCATCTCGACAAACAATTTTGGTTTCCCAACGATTTTGACCACTTTCTACACTGTACCAACGTGCTAAAAGTCGGTTACGTTCTGTGCTATCTGGATAAAGTTTTTCAATAATTTTAGTATTGCCAATGACTTCATCAGCACGATAGCCGGTGACTGTTTCGCAAGCCCGATTCCACATCACGATATTACCATCGGTATCAAACGCATTGAGCATAATTGGCATATTTTCTACGACGAGATAAAGTCGTTCTTCGCTGGTTTGCAGAGAATGATTTGTTTGTTTATATTCAGTTACGTCTATAGCAAAGACAATCGCGCCAGTGGTCGTTCTTTGTTGATTTTTAAGCGGAATTTTACTAATTTGTAACCATATATTTTCACCCGCCACATTTTGATAGGTTTCTAGTAAATTGTGTTGTGGATGTCCTAATTGGATGATTTCTTCACAGTTGATCAATTTTTTAATGTGTCTGGTTTCTGGACCAAAAGTGTCTGTTGCTAATTGATTGGATCGAGAGAGATTATTTTCGCTGTCTTTATACCAAATCATTGCTGGAATGGTGTTAAAGATGGTTTGATGTTCTTCCCATTGTTGGCGCAAGGTTTCCCACATGCGTTGACGTTCACTGATGTCGTGCATGAGTCCAAAACTGAAGAGTAATTTTTTCTCAGAATCTCGCACCGCATCAACTCGTTCCCAAATAGGAAAAATTTCGTTATCTCTATCATAAACATCAAGTTCACCTTCCCAACTATTACCTTTTGCCAAGGCTGGCACTACTTGTTTTTCAAAAACTTCTAATGTATTAATTGGAAAATACTCATGTAACGGTATTTGCTTTGCTTCTTTAAAACTACGTCCAAATAGGCGTTCATAAGCTGGGTTGACGTAAACCAATTCGTTACGATGATCGCGTATGGCAATGGATTCGGCTGAAGATTCAATAATTGATTTAAATAAACGTAGATGGCTTTGGGCTTTTTTGCGTTCAGTGACATCAATTCCAACGCTAAATAAATAATCCAACGCGCCATTTGCTGTGACAATAGAACGACTATGCCATTCAACTAATAGCATTTTTCCTGTTTTGCTAATGATGTGATATTCCATTAACGAAGGCTGCATCGATTTAATTAACGTTTGAAATTCAGTAGAAACAATAGGACGTTCACTTTCTTGTACAAGTTGTTCTAAATAGTTAACGCCGATGATTTCTTCTATTTGATATTCTAGGGCAGTTAAAATCGCGGTGTTCATCATCCGTATCGTGCCATTGGGATTAATCGCGATAAAATAAGCCGGTGACGCTTGTACTAAATTATTAATAAAATCACGTTCTTTTCTAATGGCTTCTTCATGGGCTTTACGTTCGGTAATATCACGTACCGTGGCGCAAACAAGTGAACGTCCTTGAAATAAGTAGCTGCTACCAGTGGAAATTTCTACCGGAAAAACAGTACCATCTTTTTTCTTGTGCCAACGCAAGGGTATCAGTTGTACTTTTTTACCACCACCACTAAAAGCTGTTCTATTTTTAGCGGGTTCAGCTGATACGTCATCGGTTGATTTTTGTAAAAACTCTTCTTTAGTATAGCCATATAAATCAATAGCCGCGCGATTTGCGTCAAAGAATTGTTGCGTGTTGGCATCGAAAACGATGGTTGGACTTGATGCCGCTTCAAATAGTTGACGGTATTTTGATTCATTTTCCCATAGTGTTGATTCTAATCGTTGTTGTTCAGTGATATCCCTAATAATAGTCATGAAAGAGTGACGATTATTCCAGACGAATGGACTGGTGGTCACTTCTACCAAAAATACGCTACCATCTTGTTTTTTATGATATTGACGGGTTGTATGTTTCATTCCACGTTTAAAGGATTTATCGCCTTTTTCCGGTTGTGCGAGTAAATCTACTTTTTTCATTTCCAACAAT
Organism: Thiomargarita sp.; assembly: GCA_020721045.1. Classification (GTDB taxonomy): domain Bacteria; phylum Pseudomonadota; class Gammaproteobacteria; order Beggiatoales; family Beggiatoaceae; genus DYNN01. The sequence goes on from DYNN01000003.1 coordinate 49,048, forward strand.
TGATTGCTAGAATAACCGTATAGTTGCGTTGTGGCTTTATTGATTTCGATAATCGCTTGCGTTTCAGCATCGATCAATATAATTGCGTTGGTTTCTGTTTCGAGCAATTGGCGGTATTTTTTTTCAGTTTCTTTAACTTCATCTTCCATACGATGCGGTTCTGTTACATCGACATGGGTACCAATAATTCGACTGGGTTTACCTGCATTGTCTTTAACTACAACCGCACGACATAATATCCAATGATAACTACCATCTGAGTGTTGTAAGCGATGGGTATTTTCTAAAGTCGGTGTCATGCCGTCAATGTGATTTTGAATATCTACCATTAATCTTTTATAATCAGCTGGATGTATACGTTGATGCCAAGTATCGACGTGATTTGCAACTGTCGTTTCAAGACCTAACATTTGTTTCCAACGCGCAGAAAAGTTGACTTCGTTATTAAGTAAATTCCAATCCCATAAATCGTAGTCATTTTCTGAAATAATTGAATTAACGGGCTCATTTTGTGAATGCAGTTCGTTCTCTTTGTACTGTGTGACATTAGAGAATGAAATCACTACTGCATAAGGTGTTGTAACATCATCACGCCATAAAGGGTGCGAATTAACTCTAATCCATGTTGTTGTATCATCAGGTTTAACAATGCCCATCACTACATCAGAATAGGGTTGTCCAGTACGTAAAGTACAAATCGCCGGATGTGTTTTTAGTGGAAAGGGAGAGCCGTCTTCATGAATAATTTTCCAATCAGGATCAACTAATGTCCAACCCATCATTTGCTCTGAAGGAATACCTAAAATCCGTTCTGCGCTGTGATTACAGATGCCAATAGTGCCATTTGCATACTGTAAAACTACTCCTTCTTGTAACACACTTAGCATTTCGTCAGCTATCATCGGCTGCTCACGTGAAGTAATGTCCATACCTACGATGTAATAGGCATATTCTACTGACGCGGCATTATTAATATCCCATAATATATGATGATAAGAACTGTCGTAGTGACGGAATCGACATGAAAAAGAGACCGACGTCATACCTGCTTCTAATTGTTCGAAATAGTATTGCGTTGAAGGTTGGTCTTCAGGATGTACCAGTTCTAAAAAAATTTTTGCCAGCAATTGACCTGTGGATAATCCGAGCGTGACTTCCCATGCTGCATTCACTTCTTTGAAGCGGCGTTCAAAATCTAAAATTCCAAACATGGCGGCTGATCGCCAAAAAAATCGGGAATGACGAGGATTATTAACTGGCATTTTCCTTCCTAAATCTGCTTTTAGTAATATAAAGACACATAATTTATCACGTGTCTAATCGAGTCAATTTTTTTCTTCATGAGATGAGGTTGTCCTTTAATAATAATGGAGTACACAAAAATTTTATCAAAGACAACACTGTTCTAAGTTACCACACTACAATCAAAAGAGAAAGATTTAACCATTTCTGAAAGATTAGCCATAAAATTTTGAAATGCAAAAATGGTGAAATCACACCTGAGACATACTGCACGAATAATACCTAAAAAGCAGTTTTGTGTCTCATCATAACCAAACAGCCCTTTCAAGTTAAGTCTATGTTATAATTACGCATCAAATTACTGAAATATCGGCACTAAGACTAAGGATAACATAGCTCAATATGGGTGCATTTGCCAAACAGATTTTACCAATCAATATTGAAGATGAGATGAAACAATCTTATCTCGATTACGCCATGAGTGTAATTGTAGGAAGAGCCTTGCCAGATGTACGTGATGGTCTAAAACCCGTGCATCGCCGCTCATTATATGCCATGTTTGAACTTAACAATGATTGGAATAAACCTTATAAGAAATCAGCGCGTATTGTTGGTGACGTATTAGGTAAATATCATCCACATGGTGATACTGCCGTTTATGACACCATTGTACGTATGGCACAATCTTTCTCCTTGCGCTATTTGCTGGTCGATGGACAAGGTAATTTTGGTTCAATTGATGGCGACAATGCTGCCAGTATGCGTTATACCGAAGTGCGTATGGCAAAAATTACCCAAGCATTATTGGCTGATATTGAAAAAGAAACCGTCGATTTTGCGCCTAACTATGATGGTTCTGAACATGAACCTGTCGTATTTCCAACACGTTTGCCTAACCTATTAATTAATGGTTCTAGCGGCATTGCTGTGGGCATGGCAACCAATATTCCACCACATAATTTACGTGAAGTTGTGAATGCTTGTCTTGCTTTAATTGACAATCCAGACATCTCGATTGAAGAATTAATGCAACATGTTCCCGGACCCGATTTTCCCACCGCCGCGATTATCAATGGCACTGAAGGCATTATAGAAGCCTACCGTACTGGACGTGGACGTGTTCATATTCGTGCTCGTACCCGCATTGAAGAAGAAGGTAGCAAACAACAAATTATTGTTTATGAACTGCCTTATCAAGTCAATAAAGCGCGTTTAGTCGAGAAAATTGCTGAATTAGTCAAAGATAAAAAAATAGAAGGTATTACCGAACTACGTGACGAATCTGACAAAGATGGCATTCGCATTGTGTTGGAATTGCGACGTGGAGAAATTGCTGATGTGGTATTAAACAATCTTTTTCAACATACGCAATTACAAATTGTCTTTGGTGTCAACATTGTTGCTTTAGTCGATGGACAACCCCGATTACTTAATTTAAAACAATTACTTGAACTGTTTATTCGTCATCGGCGTGAAGTCGTGACGCGACGTACCCTATTTGAATTGCGTAAAGCACGAGAACGGGCACATGTGTTAGAAGGCTTAACCGTTGCCTTGACCAATATTGACGCGGTGATCAGTCTAATCAAAACAGCGAAAACTGGACAAGAAGCCAAGCAAAATTTATCACTACAATCTTGGCAACCAGGCGTAATTTTAACCATGACGCAAAATGCACAAAATGCGCGTCCTGACAATTTGCCTCAAGAATTTGGTTTAACCACAACAGGTTATCACTTATCAGAAGCCCAAGTACAAGCTATTTTAGATTTACGCTTACAACGATTGACCGGTTTAGAACAAGACAAGATTTTAGAAGAATATCAAAATTTATTGAAACAAATCGACATCTTATTGGAAATTTTAACCAGCGGCGATCGGTTAATGCAAATTATACGTGACGAACTTGCTGTGATTCATCAAGAATATGGTGATGCCAGACGCACAGAAATCACGCTGGATCGACTGAATTTGAGTTTAGCCGACCTAATTACCGAGGAAGATGTTGTCGTCACTTTATCGCATACGGGCTATGTCAAATCGCAAGCTGTAAGCAACTATTCTGCGCAAAGACGCGGTGGACGGGGTAAAGCCGCGACTCAAATGAAAGAAGAGGATTTTATTGATAAATTATTTATTGCCAATACCCATGACACTATTCTTTGTTTTACCAGTGCAGGCAAGGTATATTGGTTGAAAGTCTACGAGTTACCGCAAGCCAGTCGTGCCTCTCGTGGTAAACCGATTATTAATTTATTGCCTTTAGAAACTGATGAGCGTGTAAATGCAATTTTACCAGTGCGTGAATTTACTGAAGACACCTATGTGTTAATGGCAACAGCCAATGGAACTGTCAAAAAAACAGCGTTAATTGCTTTCTCACGTCCACGTAGCAATGGGATTATTGCGATTGATTTAGAAGAAAATGATGAATTAATCGGTGTCGACATGACAGATGGTCAAAAAGACGTGATGCTATTCAGTCGAAATGGAAAAGCGGTGCGTTTTCAAGAAAGTGCGGTAAGACATACTGGTAGAACCTCTAAAGGTGTGCGCGGTATTAAGTTATTGAAAGATGATAAAGTGATGTCTCTTATTATCACGCATAATACTGGTACAATTTTAACGGCAACAGCCAACGGTTTTGGTAAGCGAACACCCGTAGACAGTTATCCAGTCAAAGGTCGTGGTACGCAAGGCGTGATTGCGATTAAAACTTCAGAACGTAATGGTCAAGTAGTTGGCGCGGTACAAGTCGAAGATGATGATGATATTATGTTAATTAGCAATCGTGGAACCTTAGTGCGCACGCCAGTAGATGGGATTTCTACCGTGAGTCGTAATACGCAAGGGGTTAATTTAATTCGATTAGCGGAACAAGAGCAATTAGTGGGTTTAGAAAAAATTGTTGATTTGATAGACGACGAAGACATTGTTTTATCAGAGTAATTAATGCCTATTGGTTACTATAGGGCGCAATAGCATTAGTGTATTGCGCCGCATGGGAACTAGATATAATTCGGAAAGATATTTTTACGATAGAGATTGTAATGCTTTTTCAGCCGCTGCCTGCTCAGCACGACGGCGTGTATTGCCTGTTCCGTAAGTAGGTTCTGATAAGCCCGGAACTAGACATTCGACTTCAAAATACTGTGCATGAGGTTCACCACTGACCGTCAACACACGATAGTTGGGTAATTCCTGTTGTTGTGCTTGTAGTAATTCCTGTAATCGTGTTTTAGGATCTTTGTGAATCGTTTGTAACGAAAGCATTCCTAAGTGAGATTGGAATAATTGCAAGACGACATTTTCGCACGTTGTCATGCCACCATCTAAGTAAACTGCACCAATGAGTGCTTCAAAAGCATCTGCTAAAATTGAAGTCCGTCGCCATCCACCACTTTTCAGTTCGCCACCCCCCAAGTACAAATATTGACCCAAATTCAGTATTTGAGCCACTTCTGCTAGGGTGTCTCCTTTCACCAAATTGGCACGCAAACGAGTCAGTTGCCCTTCGCTGGCGGCTGGAAAACGCTCATATAAAACCTCAGCTACAATAAAGCTCAGCAGGGCATCACCCAAAAATTCTAGTCGTTCATTATTGGGTGTGCCCGCACTACGGTGTGTGAGTGCGGTTATTAAATGGTCAAGCTGTTGAAAATGATAACCTAAAGCTTGACATAATTGGGTGTAATCTTGCTTCAAATTTCTACTGAATCTTCAAATTTAACCAAAAAGAAAAGATTTTTCATCAAAAATGGGGCGGAACGTTCGTAAGCGACTGTGACTTTAAAACCACCCGTTGAAGTTTGCACTACGGTAATATTGTCTTCAGTGATGTACGAACCAATATCGTTGATGCTAAAACTGCGCGTTAACATTTTCTTTATACCCATTGGATTTTGTTGCTTAATTTCCGCATTGTCTTTCAAGCTTTCTAATGAGTGCACCACATTACCATTTTCCATATAAATCGGGATCAACAATAAACCTACCCAAACGATAATCCCAATAATCGCTAATAGGAACACAAGTCCCCAAAAACCTTCGCCCTTTTGTCTGTATTTATTTACCATACTCAATTTCCTTTATTGTAAAATAGTATTAAGCATATCATAAATGATCTCACTTAATAATAGGTTATGTCAAATTATAAATGGACAAATATTATTTAATCTGAGTACCCAAGCGTTCCCAATTGATTCCACCATTGGATAAATCCCAGTTCATCCAGATCAAAAATGCTTTACCAACCAAATTTTCCTCAGGCACAAAGCCCCAAACGCGACTATCGCGACTATTATCACGGTTATCACCAAGCACAAAGTATTGATTGGGTGGAACTTCCCATTGCCCAAGCATTTGTGGTGGCAAAGTGTTGTTATTGTCAAGCAAAATCTTATGTTCTGCACTAGGTAAAAGTTCCAATTGTTCTCTTCTACCCGTCATATCACTACCACGACCAACACCTTGATAGATACCAATCGGTTCTTGTTTTACTAATTCACCGTTGATATAAATCATTTTATTAAGATAATGATATTCCACGATGTCGCCGGGTAAACCGATGACACGTTTAATAAATGGAATAGAAGGGTCTTCAGGATAGCGAAATACCATCACATCGCCACGTTCTGGTTTTCCTATATCAAAAATCTTAATATTCAAAACTGGCAACCGTATGCCATAGCTGAATTTATTGACCAGAATAAAATCACCTATCAACAAATTTGGCATCATAGAGCCAGAAGGAATACGAAAAGGTTCGACTAAAAATGAGCGTAATACTAATACGATCAAAAAAATTGGAAATAAAGAACGTGCTAAATCGACGATAAAAGGCACTTTTTCTATTTCTACACGATCCATCTGGGTAGCAAAATTTGGAGATAGACTTTCTACCCGATGTCTACGTCGTGGCGCGAAAAATAACACATCATACAACCAAATTAACCCACTGATAATAACTAACAAAACTAAAATTGTTGCAAGGTCCCAATTCATTTATTTTTTCCAACTCGTAGTACTGCTAAGAAAGCATCTTGAGGAATAGTCACAGAACCCAATTGTTTCATACGTTTTTTGCCTTCCTTTTGTTTTTCTAGCAATTTCCGTTTACGGGTTATGTCACCGCCATAACATTTAGCTGTTACATTTTTGCGTAAAGCTTTGACTGTTTGTCGAGCCACAATTTGTGCACCAATTGCTGCTTGAATCGCAACATCAAACATCTGCCTTGGAATCACTTCTTTCATTTTATCTGCAATCCCACGCCCTCTGGATAAACTATGTTCTCGGTGTACAATGGTTGAAAGTGCATCGACACGTTCACCATTGATGAGGATATCCACTTTAACCAAATCAGCTAGTTGAAAACGTACAAATGAATAGTCTAATGAAGCATAACCACGACTGACAGATTTGAGTCGATCAAAAAAATCTAATACCATTTCACTTAAAGGTAATTCATAACTTAAAGCCACTTGTGAACCTAAATATTGTAATTTCTTCTGCACGCCACGCTTTTCAATGCATAAATTGATGACATTTCCCAAATAATCTTGTGGTAATAACATGTTTACCTCAACAATGGGCTCACGCATTTCTGCTATTTTATTGGTAGGTGGCAAGTTTGCAGGATTGTCAACTTTAATGATTTCACCCTGTGTGGTCAAAATTTCATAAATTACAGTCGGTGCTGTCGTAATAAGATTTAATTGGTATTCCCTTTCTAGGCGTTCTTGCACAATTTCCATATGCAACATACCCAAAAATCCACAGCGAAAGCCAAAGCCTAAGGCTTGCGAACTTTCAGGCTCATAATGTAGTGCTGCATCATTTAGGCGTAATTTGGATAATGCTTCCCGAAATGCTTCATAATCATCAGCCGAATCAATAGGAAACATTCCGGCAAACACACGAGGCTGCACTTGTTTAAAACCGGGTAAAGGCTTAGTGGCGGGTTTATCAACTGCAGTAAAAGTGTCACCGACAGGAGCACCATCGATTTCTTTAATACTTGCGATAACAAAACCTACCTCACCGGCATTTAATATTTCTTTTTCAAAAGGTTTAGGTGTAAATATGCCTAATTTATCCACTTGAAAAACACGTCCGGTCGACATCACTTGAATTTTTTGTCGCCTACTCAAACGCCCATGAACGACTCGAACGAGTGAAACAACACCTAAGTAATTATCAAACCAAGAATCTATAATAAGTGCTTGTAAAGGCGCATTTTCATCTCCTTGTGGCGGTGGAACGCGCTCAATGATAACCTCAAGTAATTCATCAATTCCTAATCCCATTTTAGCACTGACGCAGACTGCGTTTTTTGCTTCAATGCCAATGATTTCTTCGATTTGGTGCATAACCCGTTCAGGTTCTGCCGAAGGTAAATCAATTTTATTAAGTACAGGAACAACTTCTAAACCCTGTTCAATTGCAGTGTAACAATTTGCCACACTTTGTGCCTCAACTCCTTGAGCCGCATCCACGACCAATAAAGCACCCTCGCACGCAGCTAAGGAACGAGAGACTTCATATGAAAAATCAACGTGTCCGGGTGTATCAATAAAATTGAGTTGGTAAATCTGTCCGTTTTTAGCCTTATAATTCAAGGTTACACTTTGCGCTTTAATGGTAATTCCACGCTCACGCTCGATATCCATTGAATCTAGCACTTGTTCAGACATTTCTCGATCGGTTAATCCACCACATATCTGAATAAATCTATCAGCAATTGTGGATTTACCATGATCAATGTGGGCAATAATAGAAAAATTACGAATATGATTCATGTAGTATTTAAGATTCAGCAAAACCACAACAATGGTAAAATTTTACCATGTCACTGGTGCTATGAAAAGACAAAAATACAACAAATGTTTACAATTTACAACATTTTTATCGTTTACACAACTTGTATAACTTTTGCCACCGATATTCTCGTTAGCTTGTAGGGTGAAACGTAGTGTCATGACCATTCCATATTTCCTACTTAGCTTTATATCCAAAAAGCAGTTTTCGTCATGATTTTAGAAGTCATCGCCATCATCCAACAAATCGGTTTGGGTAAAGGAACACCTCCATTTTCTAGGGCAGTTGTAGCATGACGGCTTTCATCTTCTTTCATTTGTTCTAAAATCATCTGACTTTTAATGTCTTGAGCGGGTAATTGTTTCAAATGGTTATCTATATGTTTGATTACTTGATGTTCGGTTTCTGCGACAAAACCCAAACTCCATTTGTCACCAGCAATTCCTGCCATAGCACCTATCATAAATGAACCTTGATACCACAGTGGATTGAGCCAACTTACATGTCCACCTAATTCATGTATCCGCGTTTCACACCAATGTAAATGATCGTTTTCTTCTAGTGCTGCCCGTCGCATATTATGCCTGACGCTGTCACTGTGAGCGGTCATGGCTTGTCCTTGGTATAAAGCTTGTGCCGCAACTTCGCCCGCATGATTGACGCGCATTAAACGTGAAGAAAGTAATTTTTCCTCAACGGTTAGTTCTGCATCTTCTGTTGATTTTGCAGGATTAATACGTTCAGTAATCAATGGTTGTCCAAATACGGTACGTAGTCCTTGATCGAATTGACTGATGAGCACGTCAAAAGGGGATAATTTGCGCATATTTTCTCCATTTTAATTATTATAAATAACGGGTTATGTAAATGTAATTAACCAAAGTAACAATAGTAGAGTGAAGAAGGAATAAGAAAGGTAAATCCGAATGTTACCTGTTTGAATTCGAGATAAATGGCGCGCAATAAACATAATCCAATGTCCAATCGGTTCATAAAGAACTGGTGAGCTACGATCTCGAATGTTAAGTTGATAACGTATTTCGGTATTGTATAAGGTTTCATCTTTGCGCTGTTCTATGTGTTCTTCTACCAACCATACCGGTTGAAAAATGCGCCGAATAGGCATGGCAAAAGCGGTGGCGGTGTATTGTGCGCGGCTATTTCCTTCTTGACCAAAACCACAATCCCATGGGTGAGCGCGACGACGGCGCAGGGTTTTGGGTCCATGCAGTAGTAAGTAACTTAGGGTCCAAACGATAACGATAAATAATAATACTAAAGGTGCGCTATAAGATGCAACATGGGGTGATATCGGAGTTAACCATAGCCAGCCTTCAATTGATGCATTGGGTAAGCCGCTACCTAATAAGTGTTGTGCAATTGTGTCTAATAACGTAATAGTAGTGGTAGGTAAGATGCCAAATATTAAGCAACAAACGGCTAACAGTCCCAGTGCCATTCTCATCCCTAAACTAACTTCACGTGCATGGCGAACATGGCGGTCCCGTGGTTGTCCTAAAAAGGCAATGCCGTACATTTTTACAAAGCAAGTTGCTGATAAAGCACCAGTTAATGCTAATAATGCGGCACTGAAAGGCACGATAACACGCAAAACACCGCTGTCTAAATTGGGTGCTTGTAATGCAGTTTGAAAAGTAAGCCATTCTGACACAAAACCGTTAAACGGAGGTAATGCAGAAATGGATAAGCAACCAACTAAGGTAAAGAAAGCGGTTTGAGGCAGTCGGTGAATAAGTCCACCCATGTATTCCAAATTGCGTTCATGGGTTGCGTGCACGATGGCACCTGCACTTAAGAATAATAAACTTTTAAATAGGGAATGATTAAAAGCATGGTATAAAGCAGCAATCAACCCTAAAGCCCCAATAAATAGATGTCCAGTTGTGATAAACAAAATACTGAGTCCAAGCCCCATGCAAATGATGCCAATGTTTTCAATGGATGAGTAAGCCAGTAATCGCTTAATATCGTTTTGCATTAAAGCGTATAAAATGCCTAATAAAGCGGAAATTCCACCGAGAATGACTAAAGTTAATCCCCACGTCCAATGTAATAATTCGATGCCTAATAAGTCAAATACGATGCGAATCAGTCCATAAATCGCAATTTTTAGCATGACGCCACTCATCAATGCAGAAATATGTGAAGGTGCAACTGGATGTGCTTCTGGTAACCAAATGTGGATAGGAAATAAACCCGCTTTCATGCCAAAACCAAATAATGCTAAACCAAAGGTGATGGTTGCCCAAGTGGGAATTAAATCAACTTGTCGCATCATTTCAAAAGTAAAATTATTACCAAAACTGACCAAAACGGCAAAGGCGAGTAAAATAGCAAGTCCACCGACGTGCGCCATGAGCAAGTATAAAAAGGCTGCGCGACGATTAGCCGATTGTAAATGTTGATAAACCACGAGAAAATAACTAGATAAAGACATTAATTCCCATGAAATCATAAACACAAAAGCGTCAGCCGCTAATAAAACTAATAACATACTGGCAATGAATAAGCCAGTGAAAAATCCAAGTATTGCAAGGGAGTAGGAGGAATGTTCAAATTCACGCACATAGCTAGGCGCATAAATACTGATTGCTGTGGTAACAATGCCTACAATAACAAAAAATAGGGCTGAAAGCGGGTCTAAGCAGATATGCCATTGTAACCAAGGTAAACCCAGATAAAATTTAGTAGTAATGGTTATATTATTGACTAAGATAATACCACCACTAATAACTGCACTAATGCCTGAAATACCTAATAAAATAAATGTGCCCAGTCGCAATAATATTGGATAACGATCAGCGCCGAGTGCAATAAGACTTGATAATAAAGCACAGCCGATTGAGAGGATAATAAATGATAATGCCATATATTTTATGAATGATTAAAGTGCAAATAATATTATGGTAACAGATTATTTTCTTTGATATCGTCAGTTTTTGCAAATATAAACTATTTATGCATATAATTACAGAGATGGTTATTTTTTAATTTAGTTAATTCAAGGAGATATAATGACTGCTTTTCAAGATCACGCTTTTAATATTACCACAATTGATACTTATTTTGAGCGTTCGCAATTAGCTGCAAGCCATTTAATCGTAGAAGGGCAACGGGCTACATTCGTTGATACGGGTACTACATTTTCGGTGCCGCATTTGTTAGAAGTGCTCACTCTGAAGAAAATCCCATTTGAAAATGTTGATTATGTCATTGTGACACATGTTCACTTAGACCATGCGGGAGGTGCGGGTAAATTATTGGAATTATTACCTAATGCTCGCTTAGTCGTACATCCACGCGGTGCAAGACATTTGATTGATCCCAGTAAATTAAAAATGGGGGCAATTGCTGTTTATGGGGAGGAAGTTTTTCAGAAAAATTACGGGGATGTTATTCCAGTGGCAACTGATCGAGTCATTGAAGCACCTGACGAATTCACGCTAGATTTAAATGGTAGAACGCTGACTTTCTTAGATACACCAGGTCATGCTAAACACCATTTTTGTATATTTGATGAAAAAAGCCATAGTTTCTTTACTGGGGATACTTTTGGTATTTCTCATCGTGATTTTGACACGGATAAAGGCAGTTTTATTTATGCCACAACAACACCCGTGCAATTTGAACCCGCCGCTTATCACCACTCAATCAATCGACTATTGACTTATCAACCAAAAAAGATGTATTTAACGCATTATGGCGAAGTCGATAATGTTAATAAATTGGCTGATAAATTGCATAATTCCATAGATGAATTGGTCATTTTAATGGAATCTGTTGCTGATAACACACAACAACGTCATTCGCTATTAACAGATGCGATTATGCGCTATTTTCTAAAAGAATTACGTCAATTAGATTGCCAATTACCAGAAGCAAAATGTCGAGAATTACTTGCCCTTGATGTAGAACTTAATGCGCAGGGTTTGGAAGTGTGGTGGGATAAAGGATAGATCGGATAGAAATGAAAATAGGGATTGTTTCAGATAGTCATGACAATATCCCGCTGTTATGCGCAGCCGTAGAACAGGCGCAACGTAGTGGTGCTGAAACCATTTTGCATTGTGGTGATATTGTTTCTGCGAATACATTAAGAAAATTGCGTGCTTACCATTTACCGATTCATGTCATTCATGGTAATAATTTGGGCGATTTATATTATTTAACACTATTGGCAACGAATACGAACAATGCCATCCGTTATTATGGGCAAGATGCTGATATTAAATTGGCTGGAAAACGTATTTTTTTAGTCCATTTTCCGCATTATGCACAAGCAATGGCTAAAACCGGTGATTATGATTTAGTTTGTTGCGGACATGATCACCGTGCCAATATACAACTGATTCACAACATAAAAGAGAAAACAACTGTACTCTGCAATCCGGGCACAGTCGGCGGCATTGACGCGCCTGCCACCTACATTCTGGGCGACTTAAGCACAATGGAATTTACTATTTTTCCCGTAATATAGGCGATAATACCCTGACGCTATGCTCATTTAAAAAAACGTCATTCCCACAAAAGTGGTAATCCGCAGTCCCGCAAAGATATTGGATTTTTATCTTTATGTGAGAATGACTTAATTGTTTAACACAGCAATACTAACCGTTATGTTAAAATGTTATTATTCTCATATGAAGATAGACATTAGGTGTATTAATGTTACGCCGTAGTCGAGGTCCTTGTGTTTCTTCGAGCTGGTAAATCTGCAGGAGGAGATTTCTTTTTAAGTTTGTTGTTCAAATAATCATGCAACCATTGTTCTGAAACACCGCTCACCCGCGCAATAGCTGCTAACGATATTCTTTCTATCAATAGCTTATCAATCAATTCCTTGGTTTCCTGAGAAATCACTTTATTTTTCGGGTTGTTAACAAATTGTCGATTGCAGTCTTTACAAGCATATTTTTTCTTACCATTGTGAATGCTGCCATTTTTCACAATATTGGTAGAACCACATTTTGGGCATTCCATAATATTTCTCCTAAATCAGTGGTTAATAAAGTAACCGTAAACCATCACTTTTATAAGTGTATCCCTATTTTACATGGTAATTAAAAATTATGCATCTGTCCATAAAAATGGATTTTAGGTATAATTTTTGCTTAAATTATAGTGATAAATTTATCCAGTAAAATAAGTTATTATATAAAAAGTAGATATTTACACAAATCAGAAAAATTGTGGTGATTTTCTAATTAATTGTATTTTCAGTAAAAGTTAAAGACAAAAAAATTGTCTATCCTAAAAAGATGCAATTTTCAATCCCAATAGACAATAGTATTTCTAAAAGAATTAAAGAGTTGAAGAAGTGTATTTAACCATTAATCGTGATATTAATGGAAAGTACAATTAAATTGTTAAGTAGTTTTGTTCATCTCACCAAGATGCACCTGTACTAGAGACTTGACTGAGACTAAATGTTATGTAGAATACAAAAGCGCACGGGATGAAATATTATTTCGTGTTTTGATAGATTCGCTCGACAGTGTTGCTGTCGTAGTCACTATAGATTTTGATAAGAAAAAGATCGGAAAATACTATGTCATCAGCTCTAATTTGCGGTTCCTTTGCATTCGACACTATTATGGTTTTTAATGATAAATTCAAGCATCACATTCTGCCTGATCAAGTCCACATTTTAAATGTTTCTTTTATGGTGCCCAATATGCGCCGTGAATTTGGTGGATGCGCTGGTAATATTGCTTACAATTTAAAATTATTGGGTGGTAATCCACTGGTTATGGGTACTGTTGGCATTGATTTTACGCCTTATGCGGAATGGATGGATACTTGCCAAATTGCGCGCACACACCTTAAAACCATTGCGGATAGCTACACGGCACAAGCATTCATTACCACAGATATGGATGATAATCAAATTACCGCATTTCATCCGGGTGCTATGAATTTTTCGCATGAAAATCAAATAAATATGGCAAAAGATATCAGCATTGGTATCGTATCACCAGATGGACGTGATGGTATGATTCAACACGCACAACAATTCGCCGCTGCCAATATTCCGTTTATTTTTGATCCCGGTCAAGGAATGCCTATGTTTGACGGCAATGATTTAACTCAATTTATTGACCAAGCCACTTGGGTGATTGTGAATGATTATGAATGGCAATTATTACACGAACGCACCGGTTTATCGACTCAACAAGTCACTGAACGAGTTGAAGCATTAATTGTGACTAAAGGGGCAGAAGGTTCAATTATTTATACAAAAACCGATACTTATCAAATTCCTAATGCCAAACCCAATACAGTCAAAGACCCTACAGGATGTGGTGATGCGTTTCGCGGTGGATTATTATACGGTTTAATGCACAATTTTGATTGGAAAACAACCGGACGTATTGCTTCGTTATTAGGTGCGATCAAAGTTGAACAACCTGGTACACAAAACCATCGTTTCACTTTAGATGAATTCAAACAACGTTTTCAAGCTAATTTTGGTTATGAATTAACTTTATAATCGAATTATAGTGAATTTTCTTTAATCATCATTTTGCTCGTTAAATACCGTCAGTTCCATTTGTATTCTTAAAGTAGTGCTGGGTAGCGAGCAAATCTTCAATATCCTGTCAAAATAAAATTAATGAGCTTCAGGGTAAAAATCTTCACCAAATAATTGTGCATAAGTAATTTAAGTTGCTTAATCATGCAAGCGGTTATCGAATGGGCATCAATCTCTTAAATCTCATTCACTCCTTGGTATTTTTAAGGATACATAATGAAAATTTCACCCTTTTCACTACTAAAATCAATCATCTTTATTGTCTGCCTAATTCCTTGTATCATGTTAATAATCAACTTATTAAACGATAATTTAGGCGTGAATCCCATTGAAACATTAATACGAGATACAGGCTTATGGGGCTTACGTTTTTTGTTATTAACGTTAGCAATCACGCCGTTGCGTATCATTTGGTCCGCGCTGATTAAATTACGTCGCATGTTAGGTCTATTTAGTTTTTTCTATGCCACGTTACATGTATTCTGCTATTTATGGTTTGAACAACAATTTGATTGGAATGAAATTTTAGCTGATATTATTGAGAGACCATTCATCACAGTTGGCTTTTTCAGTTTTATACTCTTGTTACTATTAGCTATTACTTCAAACAATAAAATGATCAAACGCTTAGGTGGCAAACAATGGCAACTTTTACATCGTTTAATTTATCTAATCGCTATAGGCGTTGTCGTTCATTTTTGGTGGATGGCGCAATCTAAAGTTGATGTCAGCACGCCTTTGCTATACGCTATTATTTTAGCCATTTTATTATTGTTCCGACTGCCTTTACTATTTAAAAACTGAAAAATCAATCAAATGCAACTAGAACACCTTGACGATTACGTGTTGGGTACTACCAAAGATGAATTACTTTGTTTAGGCGCAGAAGAAAATCAAGCTGTTAGCCTTGCTATGACCCAACAGGCTGAATTTTATTTGGATATTCTGAGTTACGATTTAGACCCACCGATTTATGATACCGATGAATTTTGCCAACAGGTTGAAAATTTAGCATTACGCAGTCGTCATTCACGTGTTCGTATTTTATTGCATCAACCGCAAAAAGTGGTTCAACGTGGACATTTATTGATTTATTTAGGTAGACGTTTAGGGAGTTTAATTCAATTTCGTCAATTAGCACCGATTTATCAAAATCAAGTGGAAACTTTCATGTTAGTTGATAAAATTGCCTTTATGCATCGAGAATTTAGAGATGCACTCAGAATTACGGCGAATTTCTGTGATGGCAAACGTGTTAAGGAACTCACAAAATTGTTTAATCAGTATTGGGAAGATTCAGAACCTGATCCTAACACGCATTTTCTCCTTTTATAATCAAGAATTATGACGACCCATTTATATTACGATGAAAATAAATGCGCTTATTGTTATGGCAAACAAATAGGCTGCACACGTTGTTTAACGGTTTGTCCTAATCAAGCAATTTCTATTGTTAATCAAAAGATTACCGTAGATTTTCAGGTATGTGATGAATCTGGTAATTGTATCACCGCCTGTCCAACTGGTGCGCTGACCAATACGGTATTTACTTTACCACAACATATTGCCTTGCTTCAGCAAAAATTACAGTCGTTTTATCAACAACATGGCAAACATAGCGTTGTCTTATTTCATGATATCGATTTATATCAGTTAATCAATTCTTTGTCTGATGTGATTGTTTCTATTGAGATTAATCAATTAAATAGTTTCGGTATAGAAAGCTGGTTGACTTGTTTGGTTAATGGCGCAAGAAAAGTTATTTTTTTATATCAATTAGAAGCACCCATTGAAATTGTGACCACTTTAGACTCGCAATTGCAGTATGCACGAATTTTACTCCACGCCCTAGGTTATGATAAAACTGCATTACAATTAATTGGTTACCAAGAAATTAATTATATAAAAACTGAACTCACTGAACATTTTAGTGATGAAACTGATAAAATTCAGATTATCCCTTTGAATAACAATGAATTATTAGAGAATAAACGTGATGTTTTACGGATTGCAATGAATCATTTATATCAAAACGCGCCACATAAACCGGTATCAGTGGATTTGCCAACTGACGCACCTTTTGGACAAGTTTTATTAAATAATCAAGCATGTACCCTATGTTTTTCTTGTGTCACCGTTTGTCCTACACACGCTTTTTCAGCAGGTCAACAACAGCCGCAGCTATATTTTAGTGAGCATTTATGTATTCAATGTCAACTATGTGTCAAAGCTTGTCCGGAGAATGTATTGACACTACAACCGCGTTTTGCATTTCTGGCACAACTTGAACAAACGACGCGATTGCTGCATGAAGAGTTGCCTTTTCAATGCATTAGTTGCGGCAAAGCCTTTGCTACTCAAACCATGATCAATTCAATAATGAAAAAGCTGCAAAATCACGCTATGTTTCAAGGAGAAGCGGCGAAACGTCTACAAATGTGTGAAACTTGTCGCATTAAAGCCATCGTGCACGCAGAAAATAAGTAACTTAATTATATTAACATAAAGGAAAGTAACATGACTGTTGAAGTCACTCCCGCTTTACAAACAGCCATTGAGGCATTGATGAAAACTGAAACGATGGAAGAAGCCTATCTTTTGTTAGCGCAATGTCCTGAATTGTTGACCGATCAAGCAGATTTATTACTCAGTTCGATCATTCACAAAGCACGACAACAAGGTCATGAAAATACCGTAATGGCATTAGACGAAAGACGTGATTTTTTACGAGAAGTACGTCAAGAACAAGAAGATTTACGTGATCAGAAAAAACAATAGCAAATTTATCAAGTTACACCTCATTTAATCTAATAATGGAAACCCTTATGTTGATTAAAAAAATAGTGATTTCTCTTCTCGCACTCTGCTTAATCAGTTGCGAAGATGGCGGTAGTTCAAGTACTGGCACCAATACCGTCACTATGATCGGTTACAGTATTGGTGGGCGCATTGCCGTCAGTAGTAATAATGCTGTTGATGGGGATGTTAACGATCCCAATGCACTTTATACCAATAATGACGATGCCAGTCACGCACAAGCCATTCCTAATCCGGTGATTGTTGGTGGTTATGTCAACTTACCCGGCAAAGGACATAGTGGACGTTCTGCTACACGTGGCGATCAAAATGATTTTTACCAAGTTGATTTAGATGCCGATCAAACAATTACACTATACACTGCACAACCCGATTTTAATACACGCGGCATTGTACAAAATGACTTAGATTTACGCTTACTCAATAGCAGTGGGCGGATTGTTGGTGATTCTGTAAACGATATTTATGACACTGAAGTACTGATTGTTCCCAGTGACGGGCGTTATTTTGTGCAAGTTTACGCCACAGCAGGGGCATCTAACTATATTTTAAGTATTGGACAATCGTTAGGTACCAGTTCAATGGTCAATGCAATGACTGCAACCACCGAATTTGTACCCGGGGAAGTCTTGGTGCGGGTAGAAAATAACAACGAATTCAGCGCACAAAGTCAAATGAGTACGCTTTCATCTTTTGGTTTAGAAACACAAGGGCAAGACCCAAATTTGCGGATGAAAATCACTTTACCCAAACCACAAATGAGCGCGTTTGCAACTTCTGAATCTTTACAATGTGAAACAACTGAATTATGTGAAAAAATTGAAACTTTGCACCAAATAAAAGAACTACGTCAACAAGGCGTTGCAGCAGAATTAAACTACCTCTATAAAGCCTTTCGCATTCCTAACGATTCCCATTATCGCTTTCAGTGGAATTATAATTTAATGAGCCTGCCAGGAGCATGGGATATTACACGCGGTAGTAGTAATGTAGTGGTTGCTGTTGTTGATACGGGCGTATTATTAGATCATCCTGATTTAAAAGGAAAATTAGCCAATGGCTACGACTTTATTTCAGACAGCAACACCGCTTTAGATGGAAATGGTCTTGATTCTAATCCGGCTGATCCGGGCGATCAAATTGGTGGTAAAAACAGTAGCTCGTTTCATGGTACGCATGTCACCGGTACTATTTCCGCAATTACCGATAATAATCAAGGGATTGCTAGCGTTGGCTGGTTGACAAAAGTGATGCCATTACGAGTCTTGGGACGCGGAGGTGATGGCAGTGATTATGATATTGAACAAGCGATTTTATATGCTGCGGGTTTGCCCAATCGTTCAGGCACAGTACCTGCGAAAATTGCCGATGTGATCAACATGAGTTTAGGCGGACCCAGTATTTCAAGCGGACTACAATCAGCTTTGACCAAAGCCTATGACAAAGGGATTATCATCGTATCAGCAGCCGGCAACAGCAATAGTGGTATACCGATGTATCCCGCTTCGTTACCCGGTGTCGTATCAGTCAGTGCAGTTGATATTAATAAAAATCGTGCCTCTTATTCCAATTATGGCAGCAAAATCAGTCTAGCTGCCCCCGGTGGCGACAAACTCACTGCTGACGTTAATGGCGATGGACAACCCGATGAAATTTTAAGTACACAAGGTAGTGATAAAACAGGTACAATCGAACATATTTATGCCTATGCCATGGGTACATCAATGGCAACACCGCACGTTTCAGGCGTGATGGCATTGATGAAAGCGGTAAATCCTAACTTAACACCCCAAAACGTCGACCAATTGATCAAAAATGGCACAATTACCGAAGATATTGGTGACCGTGGGCGTGACGATAATTTTGGTTATGGATTGCTCAATGCACAAAAAGCAGTCACCGCCGCTTCTAATTTAAGCAATAATCCCATTGTTGCAGTAGATACACCCGCAGAATTAGTCACCAGCGTTGCCTCAATTAACTTTGGGGTATCAGAAACTTCACGCAGTGTGACCCTAAGTAATGGTGGCGGTAATTCAGGATTGCAAATACGTAATATTTCAGAAGATTCTGGTGGATTTTTATCGATTTCCAGCACTACAGCGGTCGACAGTAATGGACTGGGTCCTTACATCATTACCGTTCATCGTAATAATTTAAGTGTTGGTACTTATTCCGCCACAATTACTGTGACCAGTTCGGCTAATACTGTGAAAATTCCCGTTATTTTACAAGTTACAAGCAGCAAATTGACCGGAGATGCTGGCTATCATTACGTGTTGGCAATTGATCCAACAACAGAAGACACCGTTGAAGATAGTTCTGTAGGTGTCAATAACGGTTATTACAATTATAATGTTTACGGTTTAGCCAAAGGCAATTATATTGTAGTAGCAGGTAGTGATTTTAACAATGACGGTTATGTCTGTGATGCCGGCGAATCCTGTGGTGCTTACCTCACGTTATCACGCCCTGACACTATTTCAATCACTAATAGTGCGAGCAATGTCAACTTTAACACGGGTTTTAATGTGAATTTTGCTGCATTCATGTTGACAGATGAAGCTAAACCCACAGTGACACAACGTGGTTATGCGCGCTCAGTCACAACGCGCAATTTATCACATTAATACTGGGAAAAGTGAGGTGTATAAATACCATACACCTTACGTTTAAATGCTATTAAGTTAAGGAAAAATGGCAGGGTGCATAAGTAAAGCGTCATGCACCATTTTCCATGCGGCGTATGACGCTACGCTTATACGCCCTACGCGGGCTATATTGGACGTAATGTTATCGATAATTTTCAATCTGCTTGCAAACGCTTTGATAACAAATTCTTTGAAAAACAAATAGTACAAAATTTGCCTGTAGGTATACTCATCGCTTTTAGTTTTGGTAAAGGTGCAATTCAAGAAGTCGCGCGATTGAAAACTCAAGAAAATATTATTATCCAATTAGTGACAGTTGAAGAGATTGTACCTATTGCAAAGAAACCAAAACTGACAGTTGAATTTAAAGATTTAGGATTAGATAGTAAGAATTTACGTGAAATTGAGTTTATAGCACAAGGAGAATCAGCATCTGGCATCGAATTTTTTGCTTGGGATTTTAATTTTAACGAGCAAGAGGGGTTTAAAGCAATAGTGATTATTGATAAAGTAGGCAAACAAATTTACAAATTCAAAACTGGTGAATATCACATTGCTGTGAAAGTTGTTGACAATGAGGGATTAGAAAGTGTTGAAGTTATCAGTTTGAAAGTAAATGGGAAAATTTCTTTTTAGCATAATTTAAAAGTATAGAGTAGAAAGCCATGAAAACTATTCAACAAAACAGTTTATTTGACCAAGAATTACTGGAAAAAGCAGAGCAACAAATTAGCGAACAATCCAAAAAAATCGAGTTTTATATTGTTGAATATACAATAGAAATACTTGCACTTAAAATGGACAATAGTGATTTTGAAGTACCAACATATCAACGTGAATTTACTTGGGAGGATGAAAGAAAGTCTAAGTTTATAGAATCAGTTATCATGGGTTTACCCATACCATTTTTATTTTTCTGGGAAAATCCAAGCTCAGGTAGACTAGAAATTGTTGATGGTTCGCAACGTTTAAGAACTATTAAGGATTTTTTACTTGGAGATTTTAAGTTGGGTGATTTATCCGAGTTATCCTTGTTAGCAGGCTTTAAATTTAATGATTTGTCAGAATCACGGCAACGAAAAATTAAAAATCGTTCTATACGTGGAATCGTGCTAAACGAACATACAGAAGAACAGTCCCGTTTCGATCTTTTTGAGCGAATAAATACTGGAAGTAAAATAGCAAATCCTGCTGAAGTCCGTAGGGGTGCATTAGGAGGTACATTTTTTGAGCTAGTTGAGCAACTTGCAAAAAATGAAAAATTTATAGAAATGACGCCGGTTTCAGAAAAAAGAGTGAACGAAAGGGAAAGAGAGGAACTTGTGACTCGTTTCTTTGCCTATGGTGATGGCTTAGACAAGTATAAAGATAAAGTTTCTGAATTTCTCTATCATTATACAAAAAAAATGAATGAAGAATTTAGTAACAATCCGTCTAAAAAAGCTGAGTATGAAAGCAGATTTACTCGAATGATAGATTTTGTGGACAAAAAATTTGATTTTGGATTTAAGAAAACAAAACAAGCACAATCAACACCTCGTTCAAGATATGAGGCTATTGCCATAGGTAGTTATTTAGCAATGCTTGAAGATGAGCATATTGTGGATAAAAATATAGACACTTCTTGGGCAACTGGCGAAGAATTTATAGAAATAACAGGTTCAGATGGTGCGAATGTTATAAAACGTCTTAAAGGTAGAATTAACTTTGTAAAAGAAAAACTATTGAATCGTTGATGTTATGTCTGAACTTAATATATATTTTCAAGAGCGTTTAAAAGACGTTGATGCATATATAACATTTTTGGAATCTTTGGATAGACAAATTAGTCACTCTAAGTTGGAGAATGCACAAACTGTAAGAACAACTGGCTCTATAGAAGTGACTGTGCAACAACAAAGAATATTATATTCAAGTGTATATGTCCAATTGTATAATTTGGTTGAATCAACTATTAACCAATCTATATTGTTAATTAAGGAAAAAATTATTCATCAGAACATTAAACCGCGTTTTTTGAGAGATGAGTTGTTGAAAGAATGGGTAAAAAATACTGCAAAGACTCATATTGAAATGGATGATGATAAACGCCTTGAAAAAGCATTTGGACTCTGTCAATGTCTCTTTGATGATTCACATATTACCGAGTTTGAGATAAGCATAGGTGGTGGGGGAAATTGGGATGATGAGAAAATTTATGATTTAGCAAAGAAAAAAATAGGTTTGACACTAGATTTAACAGACGACACTCAAAAAAGAGTTAAACGTCCTTTCAAAGATAATGATGGAGTGATCAAGTGTATAAAAACATTTAGAAATAAACTTGCACATGGAAATATATCATTTTCTGACTGTGGTGAAGATTTAGATATTAATCGATTGAAAGAACTTAGAGACATAACTGTGAGTTATTTAAATGAAATCGTTGATAATTTTTCATCCTATATAGGTAACAATGAATTTAGAAAAAACAATGAAATATAAATGGCAATACCCAAATCATAAAAATCAATTGATAGACTGCGTCGATTTATTTTGTGGTGCTGGTGGATTGACACATGGATTGATAAGGTCTGGTATCAATGTGACTGTAGGTATTGACATAGATACATCTTGTAAATTTCCTTATGAATCTAATAATAAAAATAGATTTATCGAAAAAAATGTTAAAGATTTAACTTCTAAAGAAGTGAGTTCATTCTTTTCAAATTCAAAAATACGTTTGTTAGCAGGATGTGCGCCTTGCCAACCATTTTCTACTTATAGTCGTAATAGAAACAAAGATGAAAAATGGGGTTTAGTTGCTGATTTTGGCAAATTAGTCAAAGAGATATCTCCTGAACTCGTTACAATGGAAAATGTACCACAAATAACTCAGCATGAGATATTTCATATTTTGCTTGATTATTTAGATGGTTACAATATATGGTGGGATATAGTGGATTGCACTCAGTATGGGATTCCCCAAACACGTAAGAGATTAGTTTTATTAGCTTCAAAAATGGGTAAAATTAAATTATGTTCTGCTGATGAACTTGGTTTAAATAAAATAGTTACAGTACGTCAGGCTATTTCTCTCTTGCCGGCAATAAAAGCAGGAGAATTTTATAAAAATGATCCGCTACACTCCTCCAGCTCTTTAAGCCAATTGAATACATCAAGAATTCGTGCTTCAAAGCCCGGTGGTACTTGGCGAGATTGGGATGTTTCATTACGTGCTAAATGCCATCGTAAAGAATCTGGACGTTTTTATTCTGGTGTATATGCACGCATGGAATGGGACAAACCTTCTCCAACAATTACAACACAATTTCATGGTTTTGGTAATGGTCGCTTTGGTCACCCTTCTCAAGATAGAGCTATTTCGCTAAGAGAAGGGGCTATTCTACAGACATTTCCTAAGGATTATAAATTTATCAATAAAGATGAAAAACCTGTATTCAACAAGCTTGCACGTTTAATTGGTAATGCAGTTCCTGTCCAGTTAGCAGAAGTGATTGGACGGAGCTTTGTTATACATCTAAATGACAAGATTACTTAAGCGCGCTTTGCGTCGTCATTCATCATTCTGTGAACGCGGCGAAATACTCAAATGGCGGATGACGCTACGCTTATCCACCCTACGAGCTCAGTCACAACGCGTAATTTATCACATTAATATTGAGATAAGTAAGGTGTATAAGTATAATATGCTTTCTTGCGTGTCAATGCCATTAAGTTAAGGAAAAATGGTAGGGTGCATAAGTAAAGCGTCATGCACCATTTTCCATGCGACGTATGACGCTACGCTTATACGCCCTACGCGGGCTGTTGAACAAGAATACATTAAAAGCACTGAGTTTATCGACATGAAACCGCAACCGATTGTTTTTCAAGAGCTAGGCAATAACCTGAGCGGCATTTTCGATCGGATAGTGCAGCGGCATGAAATATTTTCCGTGGAAAAAGCACCGGGGCAAACCGTCGTGATGCTGGATGCGGACGAATACGCGGGACTATTGGAAACGCTCTATTTGCTCAGCAACCCGGAAAATGCTGCCAGATTGCAAGAAGGTATGGCGCAACATCGTACAGGTCAAGTAAAGGAAATTGATGTTACGGCTTACCTGGACTGAAACGGGAGGATTTGTCTTGGTGGCAACAGCATGATGCCAAAATGCTGAAAAAGATTATCCAACTGTGCCTAGATGCTTGCGACCATCCAACTCAAGGCTTAGGCAAGCCCGAAGCACTGAAGCACGATTTTCAAGGCTACTGGTCACGGCGTATCAATCAAGAACATCGCTTGGTGTATGCCTTTGATAATACGCATGTCACCATCATTCAGTGCCGGTTTCATTACAAGGCTTAAAAAAGTGGTTCGGATTGCGGTGAAAGAGAAGTGAATGTAGAATTGGGCTGAGGTACGAGAGCCACAACCGGGAATGCGGCATTGTGCCGTATGTTTTGGGTATTTTGGTATCGTTAAGTTGGGCTTCGCAAAAAGACGCTCAGCCCAACCTGCCGCGCCACTCGCAATGTGATGTTTTATATAGTTAGGCAGCATGAACGGTTGCCATGTTGCTTAGCAAATCTCTTATTGCAGCCACTATAGGAGCTAGTCTCATGAGTAATAGCAAAACCACTCATTCTAAACAAGGTAAAGGTGTAAAAGGACGCAAACTATTGGCTAGCTTGCAAAAAAAAGCTAGTGAACCTAAAGGCGTAATTTGGGATAGTTGTTGTCGTATTATCGATGACGATCCAATCCCGTCTGAAGAGTATCCTTCTAAAGCTTAAATCAAGGAAACAGGCGGTGCTTTGCGCCGCCTGTTTTATATTGGAGTAAACATTATGCTAACACTGACAATACGTCCAGTATCGACCTCTTGTAATGCAAAGTGCAACTATTGCTACCTTGGAGATCAAACAAAACGTTCAAAACAGTTAATGACTGAAGAAATGTTGGATTTGCTTATATCAAAGTATCAAAAAGATAGAGATTACTGTAGGTATGTTTGGCATGGGGGAGAACCGACGCTTGCAGGCTTAGATTTTTACAAAAAGGCATTGCTATATCAATCACAGTACACAACAGAAACAACTGCTCAAATCAGAAATTCAATTCAAACTAATGGATATAATATTAACTCCGATTGGGTCGATTTTTTTCAAAAAAATAAATTTGATATTGGAATAAGTTTAGATGGACCTGAACTCTTAAACGATATTCATAGAGGCACAAAAGCCTATCAAAGAACAATAAATGCAATTAAGTTACTGCAAGATGCTGCTGTACCTTTCGGTATAATATGTGTAGTAACAAAAAATACTGTTCATATTCCAGATGAGTTATTTGAGTTTTTTTCTGATTTGAATGTTCGCACTATTTCATTCAATCCAATTTTTGGTGAACACCCTGATTATGATCTTAACCCTAATGACTTTTCATTCTTTATGAAGAAAATCTATGACAAATGGACAGAGCTAGATGACCCCAATCTCTCTATCCGTTTTCTCAAAGAAGCTGTTATTGGAATGCTTGGTGGTAAGGTTGACCTCTGCATGATGCAAGGTGGATGTAATAATCATCTGATTATTGAAGCTGACGGCAGAATTATGCCATGCCATACGTTTTCAGAAGATACTTTGCAAGTTGGACATGTTGAACATGATGATTTTAGCTCAGTATCTCATCACGATTATTTTGTACCAGTTCAAGTTCACGTTGAGAATAATTGCTCATCTTGTCGTTGGTATAGTCTTTGTGGTGGAGATTGTGTGCGCTTTTTATCTTATGAAGGTGACATATTTTATGGAACACCGTTTTGTAATGCGAGACAAGAAATATTTAAGCATATTGAGTTTGATTTAATTTCTAATGGATATATTGAGCAACCATACCAAGGTGCAGGTAAACGCCACAATTTTAATAAATATCCAATTTATTATTTATCCTTACCTCACAAATAGAGTTTGTAAGAATTACATAGACATAATAATTGGGTAGTAGTAGTATTGTAAAAATTTGGCATCTTGTTTATGTTACTCTACCAGTAATTAGAGATACTATTACAACAAGACTTTTAGGTAAAACTATATTTGTATCTCAAAAAAAGGAAATATAATCCCATGAAACATATAATAGTAGGGGGCGTTCCGCGATCAGGTAAAAGCATATTATCTAATAAACTTATTAAAAGTTATAATTTATCAAGAGTTCCTATTGATGTTATAATATCGTCTATAAATAATTCTTTTTCTGAGTTAAATATTAATGCGAATAGTTACTTACAATATCCAGAAAAGACTGTAAGTTTTTTAAATTCTATGTTGAGTCAGATTGAAAATGAGAAAAAATTTTACTATATTTTTGATTCTTGTTTTTTTACTCCCAAAGAGCTAGAGAAATATATAGATCATCCTTGTTTTAAGGTTTTGTTTCTTGGATACCCAAATGTAACAATAGAAATGAAATTAAAATATATCTCAAGCTATGCAAAGGAAAATTATTGTTGGATGTTTGAACAAAATATAACAATACAAGAGATTAATGAAAGATTAAGCAAATACATCCAGGTGAGCAAAAAAATTCAAACTGAATGTATTAAATTGGGTAGGAGTTACGCATTGACAGCGATGTAGTATTGTGGTAAACGATTCGAATTTGAA
>DYNN01000042.1:0-17156 GCA_020721045.1 Thiomargarita sp.
CAACAGAAAGCGAATTATCAAATACATACATTTAAATATGTTTTTTGAAGCAGTGTCAATATTGGGATATTCGCGTACAGAAAGACGTCCATATGAAATAAATCCAATTAATACAATCAATAAACTCATAACGGTAGCGAGCACCGGACGACGAATTGACATGTCTGATAAGATCATGTTATTGCGACTCCTTAGCTGGCACTTGATTGATAATTAACACGTCTGCACCATCATAGAGTTTCATTTGTCCATCGGTAATGACGACATCGCCTTGTGTTAAGCCTTCTAACACTTCCACATCTCCTGTACGACGTTGTCCTAAAATGACTTTGGATAACACTACTTTACTTGCATTGTCTTGAGTAACCACTTTAAAAACAAAACTATCTGCGCCTTGCGGTACAATGGCTTGCTCCCGTTGTTTCAGTGCGCACAGTATACACCGGTGCCAGTGCAGAAATTATTGAAAGTCAAATCACACAACCTTTAGAAGAAGCCTTAGCCGGCGTTGAAGGCATTAAATTACTTCAATCTAAAAGTCGTGAAGAAGTCAGTGAAATCACAGTTGAATTTAATTTAGAACGCAATGTCGATAACGCTGCTAATGACGTGCGTGATCGCGTAGCAAGAGTCCGAGCGATGTTACCACGTGAAGCAAATGATCCAGTTGTCGCTAAAATTGAAGCGGATGCCCAAGCGATTATTTGGTTGGCATTTTCCAGTGACAAACATTCTGCTTTAGAATTAACCGATTACGCCGATCGTTATATTATCCCACGATTACAAACCTTGCCGGGTATTGCCAGCATTATCATTGGCGGCGATCGACGTTATGCCATGCGTATTTGGTTAGATCGTGAACGGTTAGCTGCTTATCAATTGACACCCCAAGATGTAGAAATTGCACTGCAAAATCAAAATGTTGAAATACCTGCTGGACGAATTGAAAGTTTACAACGCGAATTTACTGTGTTGACTATGACCGATTTAACTTCAGTAGAAGAATTTAATAACTTGATTCTTAAAGAAAATCATAACTATCCCATTCGTTTAAAAGATGTAGGCTATGCTGAAATTGCCGCTGAAGATGAGCGCAAAGTTGTTCGCGAAAATGGCAATCCTGCGGTAGGATTAGGTGTGGTCAAACAATCAACTGCCAATACTTTAGCGGTTGCTCAAGCCATTTATACAGAATTACCTAAAATTTATCCTACACTATTAAAAGGTATGATTTTAAAACCCGTGTTTGACAGTTCAGTTTTCGTAGAAAAATCAATTGAAGCCGTATATAAAACAATGACAGAAGCCTTTGTTCTCGTTGTTTTAGTGATATTTTTCTTTCTGCGATCGATTCGTGTCACTATGATCCCGTTTATCACTATTCCAGTATCGTTAATTGGTGCATTTATCTTCTTGTATGCATTAGGTTTTTCAATCAACATTCTCACTTTACTCGGTTTAGTACTTGCCATTGGTTTAGTGGTGGATGATGCCATTGTTATGCTAGAAAATGTCCATCGTCACGTAGAATTAGGCAAAACGCCCGAACAAGCCGCTTTAGATGGCAGTCGTGAAATTGCTTTTGCCGTAATTGCCATGACCATTACACTCGCCACCGTGTTCATTCCACTGACTTTTATGACCGGTAACACTGGACGTTTGTTTACCGAATTTGCCATGACTGTGTCAGCCGCGGTTTTAGTATCTGGTTTTGTTGCTTTAACTTTGACACCGATGATGTGCGGAAAAATATTACAATCCCATGAAAAACACGGTTTTTTATTTAATATCACCGAAAAATTCTTTCAAGGCATGAATAACGGCTATCGAGCAATATTAAGAGGCACGTTAAGAGTCCGTTGGTTAATGATTTTAGTGTTTTTTATGACAGCAATCAGTGCAGGCTATTTTGTATTACCGCAAGAACAACTACCTGATTTTGCAGTTAAAATTGCGGGTGAAGATGCGAGTTTCCCCCTTATTAAATCAGAATTGGCACCCAGCGAAGATCGTGGCTCTATTATTGGCTTTGTCATGGCACCAGAAGGCGCAACTTTAGCTTATACCGATAATTATACGCGTCAAATCGAACAATTTTTCTCGCAAGTCCCTGAAGTTAGTACCTATGTTTCAGTTGTTGCCCCGGGTTTGGAAAGTCCTAATCCAATGAATTTGGGCATTGCTTTTGTCATGCTCAAACCTTGGGAAGAAAGACAACGCAGTCAACAAGCCATTGCTGCCTCACTGATGCCACAATTTTTCAGTTTGCCGGGTGTATTAGCGTTTCCAATTAATCCGCCGTCATTGGGACAAAGTTTTGGTGAAACCGCAGTACAATTCATTATTCAAGGCGATTCTTATCCGCAACTACAAGAAATGACAGACAAATTACTTGCAACATTACGCGAATATCCCGGATTAAGTAATGTGGATACTGATTTAAAAATGAACAAACCACAACTTTCCGTCACTGTTGATCGAGATAAAGCAGCCAATGTGGGCGTTGAAATTGAGACCATTGGCAGAACATTAGAAACATTATTAGGTGGTCGCCAAGTCACTCGTTTTAAACGCGAAGGTAAACAATATGATGTCATCGTGCAGTTAAAAGAAGCAGATCGTTCTAAACCGACTGATTTAACTAGTATTTTTGTGAAAAGCCGATCAGGTGAATTAGTACAACTATCCAGTTTAGTGCAATTACAAGAAACTGTCGCACCTAAAGAATTGAATCGTTTCAATCGATTACGTGCAGTAACAATTAACGCCAGTGTTTCACCCGGTTATACTTTAGGACAAGTACTCACTTACATGCAGCAAAAAACACATGAAGTATTGGGAGAAGGCGTGCAAACCGCTTTATCAGGGCAATCGCTAGAATTTGCTGAATCAAGCGAAACCTTATACATTACTTTTATTTTAGCCTTAATTTTCATCTACTTAATTTTAGCCGCACAATTTGAAAGTTTTGTAACACCTTTAGTGATAATGCTCACCGTACCTTTAGCCATGACCGGCGCATTGTACGCCTTGTATAAAACTGGTGGCACTTTAAACGTTTATAGTCAAATTGGTTTAGTCATGTTAGTCGGATTGATTACGCGACATGGGATTTTAATTATCGAATTTGCCAATCAATTGCAAGAAAAAGGCATGGCATTACGTGAGGCGGTAGTGGAAGCATCAACTTTACGCTTGCGCCCCATTTTAATGACCACATTATCAATGGTATTAGGAACCTTGCCATTAGCCGTTGCAACCGGTGCGGGTGCTGAAAGTCGTCAACAAATTGGCTGGGTGATCGTAGGCGGTTTAGTTTTTGGTACTGTGCTAACTTTATTCATTATTCCAACGGCTTACACATTATTTGCCAAACAACATCAAACTGAAAAAACAACGATTGACACCATAGATAAACCAGAAGAATGGAACTTGGAGTAATTTCCTGTTACCGAAACAGTTGCAAAACAGATACCAAAATGCTATAATTAATTACCTGCTCTTTCATTTTGGTCAGCGGATTGAAACGTCAGCCTCGGCATTTGGTAAATCAGTGTTGTGAGTGAACGAAGTCTATACTTCAAAAACTGCAAGTTGGACTGGTGAAATGAAAAAGATAGGTGGTGCAAAATTTATTACGAGCAATGGTGTGACCGTTGACCGTGATATAAACGGTGCTCGCGGGATTTTCTTGCGGGCTTTGGGAGATAACCCCTCACTCAGAAATGGGTGTGTATGTGTTGCTTAACGGTAATGTTTGGTAGCATAAATTTATCGGTAACAATTTGTTTATGGCTTATATTACAAATATTCCGTCACTGACTTACCTACTGGTGCTCTATTTCATCATCGTGTTTACCACTGGAAATACTGCATTGGAAGCTATGGATGCTGAATTGTTTAATATTCCACTTATTTCGCAAGCGACATTAAAAGTGACGGTCAGTGAATTGTTAATTTTATTGGGTGTCATCGCGTTGTATATTGAAATTTTTAAATCTACGCGCACCAGCAGTAGTGATACTATTGTGGAACATGGTATTTCTATGGCATTGTTCATCGTTTATTTGGTTCTATTTTTAATCTTAGAAAAAGCAGCAACTTCCGCTTTCTTGATTTTGATGATGATTCAATTACTAGATGTTGTTGGTGGATTTACGATTAGTATTTCTACTGCACGTCGTGATATCAATATGACTCCGCATTAATTTTATATCTGTTTGGGGTACGTCAGCACTGATTACTCCAAACAAATATCCATACTCTCTTCCGTGTTTTAGGAAATTGCCATGCCAGTTAATTCCGGTGAAATTGTTGAAATTAATGGCCCAATCGTTACTATCAAACTACCCGGTGTACGCAATAGTGAACAAGTCAGAATTGGTCAACTGGGCTTGATTGGTGAAGTGATTAGCCTTGACGGTCAACATGCTATTGTACAAGTCTATGAATCTACTGAATCTTTAAAACCCGGGGAAAGTGCGCAAGCATTAGGACATCCATTATCAGTAGAATTAGGTCCGGGATTATTAGGACAGATTTTTGACGGTGTTCAACGTCCACTCAGTACCATTTTTGCGCAAAGTGGAGACTATATTCCACGTGGTTTGCAAATTGCTTCTTTGGCACGCGATAAAAAATGGCATTTTGAAGCTAATGAACATTTATCCATCGGCATTTCACTCAAGCCGGGTAGTGTTTTAGGTAAAGTACAAGAAACTCAAACCATTAGCCACAAAATTTTAATTCCACCTGATTGTGAAGGCGAATTAATTGACTTAGTTCATACAGGTGAATATACCATTGAACAAACGATTGCTAAAATCAAACAATTCAATGGTGAAGTGCGAACATTACAACTTTTTCATCGTTGGAGTGTACGCAGCCCACGTCCTTATCTCAATCGTGATCATGCCGTTGTGCCTTTGCTCACTGGACAACGAATTTTAGACACATTTTTTCCGCTATTAAAAGGTGGAAAAGCAGCGGTTCCTGGACCTTTTGGTGCGGGTAAAACCATGTTACAACATCAAATTTCTCGCTGGTCAAATGCGGATATTGTAATTTATGTTGGTTGTGGTGAACGCGGCAATGAATTAGTTGATATTTTAGAAAGTTTTCCAAAACTGATTGATCCGCATACCCAACGCTCTCTCATGGAACGCACCTTACTCATTGCCAACACTTCCAATATGCCTGTTGTCGCGCGTGAAGCCTCTATTTATGTGGGTGTCACTATCGCAGAATATTATCGCGATCAAGGCTATGACGTTGTCATGGTTGCAGATTCTACCAGTCGCTGGGCTGAAGCTTTGCGTGAAGTAGGTGGACGTTTAGGACAGATGCCAGTGGAAGAAGGTTATCCCGCTTATTTAGCGTCAAGATTAGCCGCTTTTTATGAACGTGCTGGCAGAGTCACTACTTTAAACGGCGAAAAAGCAGCGATCAGTCTAATTGGTGCTGTTTCACCACCAGGTGGAGATTTTTCAGAGCCGGTGACCAGTCATACCAAAGAAATTGTGCAAACTTTTTGGGCATTATCAAAAGAATTAGCTGACGCACGTCATTATCCCTCAATTGATTGGAATGATAGTTTTTCTAGCTATGTCGATATTGCACAACAATGGTGGGCAGAAAATATCGATAAACGCTGGTTAGAATATCGTAATGAAGCACTACGATTACTCACGCAAGCTGATGAATTAGCAAGAATTGTCAATTTAGTTGGACCAGAAGCATTATCTCCCACACAACGTTGGATATTAATCAGTGCAGCTTTAATCCGAGAAGGCGTATTACAACAAAGTGCTGTTGATGAAGTAGATAGTTTTTGTTCGCCTGAAAAACAAATACTTTTACTTAGTTTTGTCTTGAAAATTTATCGCCAAGGCGTTATCCTATTGGAAAAAGGAATTCCGGTACAACAACTATCGAATTTGCCCATCTTAACGCAAGCACGACGGATTAAATCGGTTTATTCCAGTGATCAGATAGATAAATTGCGAATGTTTGAAAAAGAAATTGAAGCCGCTTTTAGTCAAATTCAAATTGAATACAGTTAGGGTCACGCGAGTGCGCAACCCTAACTGGTTAAACTTATTTCTGCTTACTGCCCGCCGTTAGTTCACAAGTAGGCGAAATAATAGGACAACCACTAGAACCAGTTGCTTCACCTTTTGATTCTGCAGCATTCACAGAATAGATAAAACTGAGCGATATTGCTAAAGAAAGTAAAATGCTGATCACTAATTTATTAACTTTAGTCATGATAATTTCTCCTACTTTATAGTGTTTTTTAAAAGCTATCTTGATATAAAACAAAATCTTGTGTTATTTGCCGCCACATGATTTTGATTGTGGTTAATCAGAATTTTTTTCTGTTGCTTTTAATATCTCAATCGACATGCCAAACTATAAATATTATATAAATTAACAAGTTATATCGTTTAAGTATCTAATGATTTGCTGATATTCAGCATATTTTGCTTAACAGCAACACATAAATATTGATTTTATGGGTGTTTATAATTTTTTTGTTACCCTTCTTGTATTTTGTCTCATGTATAACTAATATTTAATATATATCCCTCTAAGCAGATAACATGCGAAGAGTGAGGTTGGTTATCGCAAATAACTTCCTATTTTTAGTGGTTATGTGTAAGCTATCTTGAAAATTTGAGAAAGTATTGTTTGCCGACAATACTTCTCTACCTATTTTTCGTATCTGGTTGATTTACTACTTAAATAAATGGGTGCTGAAAATAAACATGCCAATTTATGTCAATTCGCCCCCTTAGTTTATATATCCATATTCCTTGGTGTATTCGCAAATGTCCTTACTGTGATTTCAATTCACATGCACGCGCTTTCTCAGAACATGACTATACTCATGCATTATTAGCCGATTTAGAGCAAGATTTACCGAGAATTGAAGGACGCAAAATTAACACTATTTTTATCGGCGGAGGCACACCCAGCCTTTTTACGCCCTTAGCCATAGAAAATTTACTGATCGAATTGAATAAACGCTTACCAATCGAAAAAACAGCAGAAATTACTTTAGAAGCAAATCCTGGCACAATAGATTACGAACGATTTAAAGGATTTCGTGAAGCAGGTGTTAATCGTCTTTCTATAGGCATACAAACTTTTGACAATATAATATTAAAAATCTTAGGGCGTATTCATACTCAGAAAGAAGCAGTGTTAGCTATTGAGTGGGCAAAAGCAGCTGATTTTACTAATATTAATGTTGATCTAATGTTCGGATTGCCACAACAAACGCCTGATAAAGCATTAGTTGATTTACAAATAGTTTTTGATTATCAACCGGCGCATTTTTCCTATTATCAATTGACAATAGAACCACATACCGCTTTTGCACACACACCACCGCAATTACCTAATGAAGAAATAATTGAAGAAATACAACAAATTGGACAAGATTATTTACAACAACAAGGCTATAAACAATACGAAATTTCTGCCTATGCGCAAAATCAACAATATTGTCAGCACAATTTAAATTATTGGCAATTTGGTGATTATTTAGGTATTGGAGCCGGTGCACACAGTAAAATAACTGATGAACAAACTATGGTTATCACCCGTTTTAGCAAGTTATCACAACCTGAACACTACATGCGCGCAGTTGCAACGCCTGATAGAATTGCCCAAGCGACGGTTTTAAGCAACAAAGATATGAGTTTAGAATTTATGATGAATACCCTACGCTTAAATGCGGGTTTTACAGTGAAGCAATTTACTGAAACGACGGGTTTGGCTTTTGATTTTTTGACACAACCTTTGGAACAGGCTTATCAACGGGGTTGGTTAATTCGGCAAGATGAACAGATTTGTACAACAGAAATGGGTAAACGTTTTTTAAATGAAGTGTTGGGCTTATTTTTCTAGCTAGAAGAAACGCCATTCCCGCTTTCACGGGAATTTTGTTTCAATAACTTTAATGTTGCTGCGCTTTTTGTGTTCTAATGATGTTTAACCCTTTTAACAAATTCAATGCTTCATGTACGGCATAGTCCGTCATGGCTAATTCAGGCTCTTCTTTCTTATCCACTTTTTCATTTGATTCAACAGGTTGAGATTCTTTCTCAGGCATTTCTTCAACTTTATTGCCTTTGTCTAAATGCCCGATCAACTGTGATTCAGTCACATCTTCAAAATCATCGGTTTCTGCTGTCGAAATTTGCAATTTATTCAATGTAATATCAGGCACAATTCCTTCAGCTTGAATTGAACGACCAGAGGGCGTGTAATAACGTGCAGTGGTTAATTTCAATGCGCCATTGTTATGCATAGGTAAAATCGTTTGTACCGAGCCTTTACCAAAGGTTTTATTACCCATGATAATCGCACGTTTATGATCCTGCAAAGCACCCGCTACAATTTCTGAAGCAGAAGCTGATCCCGAATTAACTAAGACAACCATAGGTGCGCCGGCTAATCTATCGTTAGCATTCGCCTTAAATTCTAGCGAAGAGTCTTCAACGCGTCCTTTGGTGTAAACAATCAAACCTTCCGTTAAAAACGCATCAGACACATCCACAGCAGCATTGAGTACGCCACCGGGATTATTACGTAAATCTAATACAACTCCTTGTAATTTACCAGAATTTTCAGTTTCTAATGCAGTGATTGCTTTTTCTAAATCATCTTCAGTATGTGATTGAAAATGACTAATTCTTATATAGCCATAATTTGGTGTAAGTAATTGTTGTTTAACACTTTTAACCTTGATAATATCTCGCTCAATTTGAATTTTAAGCGGTTTATCTTGCGTTTCACGTACAACCGTTAAAGTAATAATAGTACCTGGTTCACCACGCATAATTTTAACTGCTTCATTAAGCGTCAGTCCTTTCACCGGCGTTTCATCTAAGCGTAGAATCAAATCACCGGGTTGAATTCCAGCGCGTTGTGCAGGTGTATCATCAATGGGAGAGACAACTTTGACTAAACCACTTTCATCCATACCCACTTCAATGCCCAAACCACCGAATTCGCCACTGGTACCTACCTGTAAATCACGATATTCCTCTTCGTCCAAATAACTGGAATGTGGATCAAGTCCATTTAACATACCTTTAATCGCACTTTGCAATAATTTACTGTCGTCTACTTCTTCAACATAATCATTTTTAATGCGATGAAAAACTTCACTGAATGCACGTAAATCTTCAAATGGAATCAGTTGATCGCTGTCTCCCATGACCTCTGATGAATCGCGATTGGCAAGGACACTGCTGCCCAAAACAATAAAAGAACTAAGAACAACGCCTACAAAAAACGCGGGCAAGTGACGAAACGAAACGTGCATTTTATTATTTCTCCATAAAAACCAGCAAAATATGCTAATAATATAAATCGATATAATTCAATTTTAGGTGAGATATTTTTACTATGATTCCAATTTTTGTAAACTGCTCAATTGGATTAAATTATCAAGTGGACATAGTTGTTAATCTTACCACAGCATTATTTTAATTTCTCATAGACTTTAACCACTGGATAAATTGTTTAATAAATTCAGGCATTAACATAAATAATAATGTTGTTACCATCGCGCTAACAATACCAACAAGCAAGAATATTTGCGGGATTGTCATTGCAAAACTTAATAATATAATGGTGCTTAGTGATGAAATAACCATGAATAAGGCACTCACTACATTGTTAGCGGCAATTAAACGAGAACGATGTGCTGGATTGCTACGTTCTTGTAAAATAACGTATAACGGAACAATATAAAAACCACCAAAAACACCGATTAAAATCAAATCTATCAATAAACGCCAGCTTACAAAACCATATGAAAAAAATTTCGATAAATCAATCAATTGTTCGGTTGTTGCCATTGTCAGATAAGATTGACTGGCAAAATAAATATCGATGGAAAACAAACTCATACCAATCGCACCCAATGGAACTAACCCCAAACTAGAAGTACGACGTGACAGCATATCACAAGAGGTTGAACCGACACCAATACCGATTGAAAACATAAATAATAACAATGTGACAAGATGTTCATCACCCATTAAAATAGTTTTGCTATAGGCTGGAAATTGTGATAGAAATGTAATACCTACAAACCAAAACCACGCATTGCCTAATGTGGCGACTAATATACTGCGATTTTCTCTGATATAAGACATCATATGCCAAGTTTCACTGATAAAATTCCAATTAAGCGAAAGCTGTGGTTCGGGTGCCGGTGCAGTGGGAATAGCACGACTGGTAAGCCAACCAAGCAATGAAAAAATCACTACTAAAATAGCAATAATTAATGTTCCATGCGGTTTGATCGCAATAATAATACCGCCTAAAATTGTGCCTAGTAAGATGGCTAAAAAAGTGCCCATTTCAATTAAACCATTACCACTAACTAATTCATTTTTATGTAAATGTTGTGGTAAAATCCCATATTTTATCGGACCAAACAAGGCAGATTGTGCACCCATAAAAAACAATAAGATAATCAAAGCTATGATATTTTGAAAATAAAACGCAACGACAGCCAATGACATAATGATAATTTCTAATAATTTAATGCGTTGTATTAGAAAAGATTTTTCATACTTATCTGCTAATTGTCCGGCTAGTGCAGAAAAAAGAAAGAAAGGTAGAATAAAAAGACCCGTACTGAGTGTAACTAACTGATTAGTTTCAATACCATACAATTGTGTATTTTGATACATAATCAGAATAATCAGGGCATTTTTGTAAATATTGTCGTTAAATGCTCCTAAAAATTGCGTTAAAAATAAAGGCAAAAAACGGCGTACTTTCAATAAATTAAGTGTATTCATGGTTTTATTAAATCAATTGGATAAAGTTCTATTATTGGATAAGTTTAGCATTGAATTTGGAATATAGATTGAAAAATATACAGCATCATAATGAATTTAGTCGAGATTTATTGATTTGGTTTAGGCAATACGGACGCAATGATTTACCTTGGCAAACTAATCCAACAGCTTATCGTGTATGGATATCTGAAATTATGTTGCAACAAACGCAGGTAAATAGTGTGATTCCTTATTATCAACGTTTTATGCAGCGATTTCCAGATGTGTTTCTATTGGCAACTGCTGAATTGGATGAAGTATTATATTATTGGGCAGGATTGGGTTATTATGCAAGAGCGCGTCATTTATATCAATCAGCTAAACAAATTATTAAACAATTCAATGGAATATTGCCTGCAGAATTAGATAAATTAATGGCATTACCAGGTATTGGACGATCAACGGCAGGTGCAATTTTGGCATTGGCTTATCAACAAGTTTTTCCGATTTTAGATGGTAATGTGAAGCGTATTTTATGCCGTTATCATGCCATTGATCGATGGGCTGGTGAATCTGCAATAACACAAAAATTGTGGAATTTAGCCGAACAATATACGCCCACTGTTGATGTTGCAGCCTATACGCAAGCTATTATGGACTTGGGCGCAACGGTGTGCACACGTGCTAAACCACGTTGTGTTTGCTGTCCACTACAAAAAAATTGCTTGGCTTATCAACAAAATAAAACAACAATTTATCCAATTCCAAAACCGCGAAAAGTTTTGCCAACTAAACAGACTTATTTTATCATGTTGCAAAATGTGCAAGGTCAGGTTTTATTAGAAAAACGGCAAGCTCAGGGTATTTGGGGTGGATTGTGGAGTTTTCCAGAATATCAGACTGTGATAGAAGTGGAGCAGTGGTGTAAATCAGCTTTGTTTTCAATAGATTATAAAGTTGAATATTGGCAAACTGTAGTTCACACTTTTACCCATTTTCACTTATCGATTGTGCCGGTGCATATTTTTCTGCAAACCGAATGGCAACAAAATATGGTAAACTCTACGCAGTTGTGGTACGACACGACTCAACCTATACACTGTGGTTTAGCCGCACCGGTATCCCGTTTGCTGGCACAACTTGCTTTCCCAAAAATAGGAGAACGATTGTTATGACTCGCATGGTTCAATGCGTCAAACTTGGCAAAGAAGCCGAAGGATTGAAAGTACAACCTTATCCCGGCGAATTAGGTAAAAAAGTATTTGAAAATGTGTCTCTTGAGGCTTGGCAGATGTGGTTAAAACATCAAACGATGCTGATTAATGAATACCGCCTTTCTCCTATTGATCCCAAAGCGCGGAAATTGTTGGAACAAGAAATGGAAAAATTCTTTTTTGGTGAAGGTGCATCAATGCCACCTGAGTTTATACAGCCAAAATCTTAGAGTATTTAGGAAAATGCTTTCTTACTGTTCTAATGAATCCTGAGTGTGTAAGTATTTTCCAAGTTTTTAAAACGGTTATAACTCATACGATTAGGTCAAAATGATTAATAAAAACAATTTGCTCCCCCCTTGAAATGGAGAGCAAATTGTGGTTATTAACCCCTAGTTGGCGTATCTGAGCTAGAAAATGCATTGATGAGTCTATCCATAAATGCAAATAGCACTTCAACGCTGTAACCGGCTAAAAATGCTAGTGCTAATGGAGATAAGGCATTGAAAGATAATGCACTTTCTGACACCATCAGTCCACTACTGCTGTCTGCAAACCAACCAACGGCTAAGCCAGATAACATCCCTAATTGAACACGTAAACGATAACGAATATTTGAATCAACTGCATAAGTCAATGTTTTGATTTCAATCGCAATATTGCGCAATACATAGGCTGATGCGCCCAATAAACCGTATAATAATGGCAAGAAATATAATTGCATGACTTGTAGAACGATATTGGCTTGCTCTAGCAAAATAATGTTCTTGGGTACAGTCTCAATTTCTTGTTCGTAAGGAAAACCAAAACGCCATACGGCATTCCAACTTTTTAGCAATTTTTCATTTGCACGAATTTGATCGACGCTTTCTAAATTTTTGGTATATAAATCATCTTTTTGAATCGTGAGTTGCGTGATTGCATCATATTTTTCGGTAAGTTGTAACTTTAGTTGATTGTAGCCCGGACTCATTATACTATCGTTGGATTTAGGGTCTATTGAACTTTCTGTATCTGTACTGGCGATTGATTTACTTTGGTCAGTTAATCGTTCTTTTTCTGTTTCTAATTGGGTGACTTCATCGTTCAATTTTTCCAATTGTGTCATGGTATCTCTAAATGAACCCATACCACTTTGCCAAGCCGTTTGTGCTTTAACAATATCGCTGGTGACTTTTGTGCCAATTAACCAGTAAATTTGTACTAATAATAGGATTACTAAAATGAAGATGCTGCCGCGTTTATAAGAATTAACCGTAATCGTTGCTGCAGTATCACCACTACTATATTGGTTTTTATTTACTAAATTACTGAAAAAACCAGCAATACCTTTTCGTGGCTCTACAATAATTTCATCATTTTGGATTTTATGCGTGGCATTAAGACTGGCGACAGAAACGGGAGCAACAATTTTGGCAATCGTGTTGAAAGCTGACCAAAATTCTGTTTCCATTTCTATAGACCAATTATCGATGTCTAATTGGTGTTTTGCTCGCACAATGCTTTCAATTACCGGATGATCAACTTCTAAACCATTTTGCACGGCATAAGCGAGTAGTAATTGTGCTTCTTCAACGTATTTGATGGGACGAATATCATGCAATAAATTATAGGCAACCCTTGAGCTGCCCACATAGCTCGCCTGACTGACATTGGGGTCTAAAAAATCAGTAGATAAGTCGTTATCTGTTACCACGTCATTTTTTTTGGTAGAAGAATTTTGTGTTTCCATAAATTTCTATAGTAAAAATATATAAGTTATTGTACAACCATGATTTTAAATTCACAGTGTCCGATTTGATCACCACATTTTAACGTGATGCCAGCGGGTTTCACAACTTCAATTTCCATACGCCATTCACCAGCCCACACTGGAAAATAACTCCAAGAACGCCAATCAAAAAAGCCATGATTTTTCAATTCGCTACGTAATCCTGATAATTGTTCTGTAGTTAATCTGCCTATTTTAGGAATAGTGACTGTCGTTTGTCCAACTGTCGTGAATAAAGTATAATGCCATATGTAATTCAGTTGCAAATAACGACGCGCTTCTAGCAAATTGAGTGCACCGTCAAACCCTTTTAATAAAGCACGAAAATACAGCGTACCTCCAGTTAAATTAGCCAATGAAACAACACCCGTATCATAACCATTTATCGGTTCACGATTAATCACGCGATCGGTCCACGTTCCTTCAATTTCGATTAAATGATTTGGTAAAGCTTCATTAATTGTTTCATCGGCAATAACACTACTTATACTCAGAAATAACCAATAGAACAAGACAATCAAGAAAAATTTTTTAAAGACAGGATGCTGAAATATAAGGGCAGTATCCATAATAAATTCCTAATATTTGTAATGTAAGAAAAAAACTGTATTTAAACAAGTTAGCTATGTCATTATAGCACTCTACAGAATTACCACTACTTAAATCGTTAAAGACTTTAACCAAGCTTTAGCATTTTCCATCGTATCAAAAATTTGTACCGTAAAATTGCCTTTCTCCATTGTACTGACTATATAACGATTTAACGATATTTGTCCAAACGCATTTTCTGAAACAACAAACGCTTCATAATGCGCGCCTAATGCAACATATTGTGGATTAATTTCCTCCGTTATCCACGCCAAGTCTTCCCGATTAATGACACCTAACGTGCGTGTGTCCGCCAATAAATGTAGATTCTGATAATGTGGTTGTTGTTCTTTGTAAACTTCTAGTAATTTGAGAATACCGCTACGAAAATCTGAACTTTTAATAAAACCACGCCACTCATTAACCAAACAAGGTACTGTTTCATCAATATAAAAAACAATATTATTCGTACTAAATAAAATTTTTCTATCACTCATAAAATGACCTATCAGACCACATCAATAGTCGCTATCACATAACCCAATATCACACGATGGAGATAAATATTTATTTTCCATCTTTCCATTGTACAATAATCTTTCTTGTTCTGCGTAACTTCAATTGTATAGTTAAAACTTCAAAATCAGTGTAATGCGAATAGAGAAATAAAACTTGCAAAAAATAGAGTTTAATGTGCGATCGTCGTATTTCTTACAAATTTACTTTTAAATAACTCATTGATAAATAACGAAATATTCTATGGCACATCGATTGCAGTCTAGCACTATTAAATCCATTTTATTGTAGAATGCTCATGGTAGAAATTATAAAAAGAAACAAAGCATTATCTGTTAGTCCATTAAAATCGAGTCAGCCAATAGGTGCTTCATTGGCTTTTTTGGGTATGAATAAAACCATGCCCATGTTACACGGTTCTCAAGGTTGCACCGCTTTTGGCAAAGTTTTTCTTGTGCGCCATTTTCGAGAACCAATTCCTTTACAAACCACGGCAATGGAACAAATTTCCA
The DNA here is from genome assembly GCA_020721045.1 of Thiomargarita sp. GTDB lineage: Bacteria > Pseudomonadota > Gammaproteobacteria > Beggiatoales > Beggiatoaceae > DYNN01. The sequence continues at coordinate 15,410 of DYNN01000042.1, forward strand.
CTATCATGGGCGCCGATGAAAATATTATTGAAGGTTTGAAAACCTTGTACGATAAAGCAAAACCAGAATTAGTTGGCGTGATTACTACTGGATTATCTGATGTTCAAGGTGCTGATATTAAAAGAGTTATTAGATAATTTCGCCAATTACATCCACAATGTCATGATATGCAAATTGTACCAGTAAATGCACCCGATTTTATTGGTTGTTTAGAAACAGGTTTTGCTGCCAGTGTCATCACTATGATTGATGAATTAGTGCCCATTGTGCCACAAAGAATTATCGAAAATATTAATAATCAACAAGTTAACGTATTAGCAGGTTCTTTTTTAACGCCCAGTGATGTGGAATATATCAAAGAAGTGATTATGCATTTTGGTTTGCATCCTGTGGTTTTACCGGATTTATCTGATTCTTTAGATGGACATACAACTGATATTGAATTTACGCCACTAACCTTTGGTGGAACTTCAGTTAACCTATTAAATCAATTATATACAGCAAAAGCCACACTGGTGATTGGTCATGCATTATTTAAAGCCGCAGATTTATTAAAATCTCATACTAAAGTACCGGATTTTCGGTTTGAAAGTTTATTAGGTTTAGCAGCTTTCGATCAGTTTTTAATAACATTACAAGAAATTTCAGGCAATCCAGTGCCATCAAAGTTAACGCGTCAGCGAGCGCAATTGCAAGATACGATGTTAGATACCCATTTTATGTTGGGTCAAGCGCGAATTGCCATTGCAGCTGATCCTGATGAATTATATAGTTTTAGTCGTGTACTCACAGAGATGGGCGCAGATGTTGTTGCGGCAGTGACGACGACAAAATCATTGATTTTACAGCAAATACCTACTACACAAATTAAAATTGGTGATTTAGAAGACTTAGAACGTTTAGCGTGCGAACAAAAAGCACAACTATTGATTGGTAATTCTCATGCAGTGGACTCGGCAAAACGCTTAGCAATACCGATTTTACGAGCAGGATTTCCACAATATGACTATGTTGGTGGTTATCAACGATTATGGATAGGCTATCAAGGGACACGTAATTTATTGTTTGATTTAGCAAATTTATTACTTAATCATCACGCAAACCATGAAATTAAACCCTATCAATCTATTTATAGAGAAAAAATAACCAGTTAAAAGTCGATATTACAATAAAAATTATTGCTTGCTTAAAAAAGATGCTGTAAGTATAATGTGCAGCCTAGTCAATAGTGAGTAACGGAGAGATGGCCGAGAGGCTGAAGGCGCTCCCCTGCTAAGGGAGTATGGGCTTTATCTCCCATCGAGGGTTCGAATCCCTCTCTCTCCGCCATATGTTGTCTTTTTGTTAAAGACAGCGTATACTTACCTGCTTTCTAGTCATAAAGTGCGCCCGTAGCTCAGCTGGATAGAGTACCTGGCTACGAACCAGGCGGTCGGGAGTTCGAATCTCTCCGGGCGTGCCATCAAATCTCATCACCTCGTTAATGCCACCAGTATCTTGAAATCACGTGTACAAGTGAAATTTAGTGTTTCACTGGTGTCGTTTGTGCGAAATTTTCTTCAATTCCTTTCGATTATTCCATCTTTTTTGTTAAAAATAAGCTATATTAATATTTAAGTCGTTTTTAATATACTGATATATATATTATTTTAAACAAATAGGAAAATAATCATGTCCCGTTATTTAAATCCGTATACTGATTTTGGTTTCAAAAAGCTATTTGGTGAAGAAGCTAATAAAGATTTGT
>DYNN01000042.1:17256-26379 GCA_020721045.1 Thiomargarita sp.
AAAGTTTATTAACTTATTGGGAATTGAAGGGTGTAGTTGACACTGCTAGAGATGAGGGTTTGGCAAAAGGGCGTGAAGAAGGTCGGCTTGAAGGGCGTGAGGAAGGGCGGCTTGAAGGACTCAGATTAACCGCGCAAAAGCTAAAACAAGAGGGTTTATCTATTGAAATGATTTCAAAGGTAACCGGATTAACAACAGATGAAATTGAAAAGTTGCAGTAATACCATTCACATAAAGTTTTCTTCATTTTATTCCAATTGTTTCATCATTTTCCCTAAAAATACGCTATATTGATAAGATAAAGTTCAAAACACTATTTTAACAAAGGGGGTTGATTATGTTTTCTTCTTTACGAAGGTTGTTGCTTTGGTTCATTTTCCTTATTTTAATGAATACTACAGTACAAGCCACTACGATTTCGTCTTTCTCAACAGGAGTACTAAGTGAAGATACATCATCTCATAATTTAACTTTTCAGATAAAAACATCAGGTGGCACAGGTTGTACTGGAGCTTGTACTTATACAGTAGTGACTACTGTGAAGTATGGAACTTTGGTGATTGGTACAGGTTCTGATACTAATGTCCTTCATAATGTAAATTATACTTTAACAAATCAGGCAACTGGATTACTTCCTGGAATAGACTATTCAATAAACTACGAAAGTACTAATAATAATGGAAGTGGTGGCACAGTATCACTTAATTCTGGCAAGGTAGCTGATAATGGATTAAATCCCTCTACTTATACAACTTCTGGTACTCTCGCTAACTACACTCTTACTATCATCACAGTTGGTAGTGGTACTATCAAATATAATACAGGCACTGGTGCCGATAACACTTATTCTTCAGCAGTATCACTTGCAGGGCATGTGAAATTAATGGCAACCCCTAGTACAGGTTATGGCTTTGCAGGTTGGAGCGGTTGTGCTACTGGAACAAGTGATATCATTATTCCAATGAATGCAGCAAAAAATTGTACAGCAACTTTTCAACCAGTATTAACAATTACACTTCCTACTAATGGAACAATCACTGCAACAGGTATTAATTGTGGTTCTGGTGGCTCAGATTGCACTAAAAACTATCCTCTTGATACAGATGTTGTTTTAACTCCAACTGCTGATACAGACTATATATTTGACACTTGGATAGGTACAGGTTGTTCTGCAACAACAACTATGGATGTTGCAAAAACTTGTTCAGCTACTTTCAAACCAATTCTTACTATTACTTCTCCTACAGGAGGTACAATAACAAAAGGGAGTGAGATTAGTTGTGGTTCTGGTGGCTCGGATTGCACTGAAGGTTATACATCAGGCACATCCGTAACATTATCTCAAACGGCAGATACAGGTTATGTATTTGGTAGTTGGGGAGGAAACTGTAATAGCAGTGGTCAAGTAACAATAACGACTCCAAAAACTTGTACAGCTACCTTTAAGCCAACTCTCACGCTTACTCAGCCTTCAGGTGGGGCAATTGCAGCGTCGTCATCTTCAAGCTCTGCTTGTATTCCTACTGATCCTGATTGTTCTGCTCATAATCTAAATGAGACAGTTACTTTAACAGCAACTCCAACTAGTGGGAATTCCTTTGCTGGTTGGAGTGGAAGCACACCTTGTCCTACTGGATCAACTTCACCTACTAATTTCACATTATCGGCTCCAGCTACTTGCTCTGCTACTTTTAGTACAAATCCAATGCTTTCTATTAGCCCAACACCTACGGGTGGAAAGGTGACTGCAACAGGTATTGATTGTGGTTCTACCGGTGGTTCAGATTGTACAGAAGATTATGTTTCTGGTACGGTTGTTTCTTTAATTGCTACTCCTCCAAGTGGTGCAACAACAGTGTGGGGAGGTGCTTGCAGTGGTACTGGTACTACAACGACTGTGACTGTAGATAGTAGTAAGACGTGTAGTGTGCAATTTGGTTATGAATTATCAGTAAACGATAGTCGAGTTAGTTTTCCATCATATCTATCTGAATGTACAACTCCTTCAACTACTTGCAAAGTTTATCTTAAGGATAGTATTGTTACTTTAGATGTAACAGATGGTGGTGGGTCAGTATTTACAGGATGGTCATCTCCTTGTACAGGTACAGTTACGATGAATGCTGATAAATCGTGTACGCCCACCTTTACACCCGGTTTTAAATTAACCAGAGACACACCCGCAGGTGGAACACTTAATTATCCTTCTACACCGGGTTGGATTACGAGTCCTACTTGTAATGATGCAAATAATTGTCGCGCTTATGTCTCTGGTTCAGCGGTCACTTTGGAAAAAACAATCACCGGTGGCGTATTTATCAGTTGGGCAGGTGATTGTGATGCGAATGGTTCAGTCACTATGGATGATGATAAATTCTGTAGTGCGAATTTTGGTGAATCAAGAGCACTGACGATCAGTATTGGTGGACAAGGTACTGGAGTTGTTAATCGTACTCCTGTAGGTTCTAACTGTGGTACTAATTGTTATACTTATATTAAAGATAGCTCTGTTGCTATTTCTCCTTCTCCCAGTTCAGGTTCTGAATTTACCGGCTGGAGTGGTGCTTGCGCAGGTAGCCAAACTTCTTTTAATTTAACCATGAACACAGATAAAAGTTGTACGGCTAATTTTCGGTTAAATCCACCACCAGACAGTCATTTGAAACTAGATGTAAAGTTTACTGGTACTGGAAAAGGAAAAATAGATGCGGGTACTATGGTTTGTGATACTCATTGTTCTGGTTATTTTCCAAGAGATCAATTAGTCACAATTACTGCAACATCAGATAATGCTTCACTATTTGAAAAGTGGACAGGTGATTGTACTCCTAATGCGACAACTGCGAATAAAGCAACGGTGACAATGGATAACAGCCACACTTGTTATGTGAGCTTTAAGACAGCTCCTACCGGTAAACTCAGTGTGAAAAAAGAAGGAACTGGTAAAGGCTCTATCGTGAGTCAAACACTAACGGGCATTAATTGTGGTAGTGATTGTTCTGAAGCGTATCCTTTAAGTACTAAAGTGAAACTCATTGCTGCAGCAGATACCGGTTCTGTATTCTCCGGTTGGTCTGGAGATTGTGATGCGCAAGGTAATGTGACTGTTGATGATGATAAAACTTGTATTGCTACTTTTATTCCAACAACCAGTTACAAATTAGTCGTCACGCAAGAAGGCACGGGTAAAGGCACTATTACAACTTCTCCTGCGGGTTTAGGTATCGATTGTGGGACAGATTGTGTTGATGCTTTTCCTTTAGGCACGACAGTAAAATTAACCGCAACTGCTGAAGAAGGTTCACGTTTTGATGGATGGAAAAATGATTGTGGTAATGGCTCTGCCATCATGAATATGGATAGACAATGTACGGCAATTTTTACCGCATTACCGACTTACGCGTTGACTGTCACGAAAAATGGAACTGGTACTGGCTTAATTAATAGTGATATTGGTGGAATTTCTTGTGGTGCACAATGTACGGGTAATTATGTCAAAGGTGAAGATCGTCTTGTGACATTAACGCCAGTTGCTGATCCGGGTTCGATTTTTACTGCATGGTCAAGTGATTGTCCCGAAGGTAAAGTGACTATGAACACCGATAAAACGTGTACAGCGACTTTTATGCCAGTATATGTAGTGACTGTATTGTTAGAAGGCACGGGTAGCGGTCATGTGACGAGTGATCCCAGTGGAATTGATTGTGGTAACACGTGTAGTACTTATGTTGCTAGCGGTAATCAAATTAATTTAATTGCAACTGCTAATGATGGTTCAAGTTTTAGTCATTGGTCAGGCGATACCGCTTGTAGCACGGGTCAAATTAAAGTAACTAAAGCGATTCAATGTATTGCGAATTTTATGCAAACCGGTTCGCCTAAATTTGCCAGTCCAAATTATGTGATTGATGAAGACAAAGGAATTATCACTATTACTGTACAACGGGTTGGTGGCACACAAGGTGAGTTGAAAATTAATTATACGACAATTGAAGGTTCAGCAGCACCGGGTCAAGATTATAATCGCACTGCCAGTACTTTAGTGTGGCGAGAGGGTGATATTCAAGATAAAACCATTTCTATTGCAATTTTTGCTGATGCAGAAGATGAATCTAGTGAAAGCTTTTCTGTCCAATTATACAATGCTAGCGGTGGTGTCGTTGATATGACTGATGTGGCAATTAATAATGTGGAAGCAAATAGTAGTGTGCAATTTGCATTAGCTAGTTATACAGTCAATGAAACAGATAATAAAGTCAAGATTTTAGTCACTCGTGCTTCGAGCAATGTGTCTGAAATCAATGTGAATTATGCGACAGTCGATGGTACTGCCACTGCTAACGCTGATTATGTGCCACAACAAGGTACATTGAAATGGGCTGATGGTGAGGCGCAACATAAGATCATTGAAATTCCTTTATTATTAGATGAAACCACTGAAGGCAATGAGATATTCAGTATTATGTTATCTGATTTTGTAGGTAAAGGTGAATTAGGTAAGCAAAATCAATCGACTGTGACGATTATTGATACGCCAGCGGCTGGGATTTTACAATTTTCCCAACCGGAATATTCGGCTAAAGAAGGTGAGAAAATAGCTGTATCAGCAGAACGTATTGGTGGCAAAACTGGTGAAGTGAAAGTGAATTACACCACATTGAATAGTACGGCTATTTCGGGCGTAGACTATACGACAATTAGAGGTGAATTAGTGTGGACTGATGGTGATGTGGAAGCTAAGCCTTTAACCGTTGATTTAGCAGCAGATACTTTGGAAGAAGGCACAGAATCTTTCCTTTTAGTCATGTCCGATCCAGTCGGTGGCGCGGGTTTAAGTGCACAAGCGAATATTAATCTGCAAATTTTGGATGTGTTTGGTACTTCCACTACTACATTACCTCCACCAATTGTTATACCACCGGATTTACCACCGCCTGATCCTATTCCACAACCCGGTACTTTACAATTTGAAGCAGATAACTATCATGTGAGTGAAAATGGTGGATTGGTGACTATTAGTGTCAGTCGCTTAAATGGTAGTCATGGAATTGTGGGTGTCAGTTACACTATGCTTGATGGAACAGCAGTAACCGGTACAGATTATATTAATCAATCGGGTAAGTTGTTGTGGCAAGACGGTGATAGCGAAAAGAAGTATTTTACCATTGGCATTTATGATGATGGTTTGATTGACGGTAATAAATATTTTACTGTGAGTTTATTAGCTCCAATTGGCGGGGCAACTATTGGCGCAATTGATAACGCAGCCATTAATATTCAAGATGATGACAGTACATCAGTACATTTATCTTCTGCAAACTATGTTATTGATGAAAATAGCGAAAAAGTCATTATCACAGTGCAACGTCAAGAAGGTGAAATTGGACATGTTACGGCTGAATATATAACCAAAGACGGTACTGCAACGCAAGGTAAAAACTACACCGCAATGCAAGGTAAAGTCGAATGGACACATGGTGATACGCAAGATAAAACTATCGTGATTCCTATTTTAGATAATGCCACGCAAGAAGGTAATAAGACGTTTCAAGTCATTTTGACGCAAGTGACTGATAATGCAACTTTAACCGAACCCAGCAGTGCAACAATTACGATTGTCGACAATGATTCAGCTAATCAATGTACGATTAATCAATCGGTGGGTTGTTATTACAATAATCCGGGTACCATGAACGATATTACGGTGTTACCTTTAGGCACAGTTGTTGGTGGTAAATTATCCGGTTATATTTTTAGTGAAGGTGTGATACAAGATGTTGTTTTATTAGCAAATAGTCTTTTAGAAGGCGGGATTGTGCGTGGAAGTATTTACAGCGATCCAAATGCGCGGGCTAAATTAATTAATGTCAAAGTGATTGGTAACAGCTTGTTACGTGACATTATTGTGGGTGTGGGCTGCGTGTTAGATGACACCGTGCAATTAGGTAGTGGAGTTGCGTTTGAAAGTAATGCCACAATTCCCTCGGTTAATTTAGTCACTGTTTTAGGTAATAAAACGGTTTCAATTTTAGGACAACGTGCGATTAATTTGGATTCTGATGTACTACTTTATCCAGCAATAGATGGAATTGTGGGTGCAATCAATGGATTATTTGACTATCAAAGCCGTGATTATCGTTTTGTTCAACACCCAACAACAGGCTATTTAGAACTAGAAACGGCATTGGGACGTTATGCATTATTGCCGACGCGAGTTCGACAAATCCTACGTTATCAAGTGACTAAAGAAATTCCTTTAGGTGTGACAGAATCACTAGATGGCAAAGTAACGTTTATTACCCATACCGGTCGTGAAATTACAGCTTATCCAGTGGTACAAAATCCTACTGCTTTAAAACAAGGATTGTTAGCCTTTGATTTACCTAAAGTAACGATGAATGTCTATGGTAATTTAATAGTGCCGGTAACTGACAATCTTTATTACAATGCGCGTCCGAATCCTTACAGCCAATATGAAACGCATGGTTTTGGAGAAGGGATTTTTGCAGAATCTTCACCTTTTATCAGTGGATTAGGTTTAGTATATTTGGTTTATCCCAATGAAACAGGGGTTAAACGACAACAATTCTTTTACCCAGCACCGGCTGATCCAGACGCTTTATATGATTTAGTCAGTGAAAGCCATACGACTTTGTATAATGATGGTAGAATCAACGCGTATATTGGCAATGGGGCTAATAAGAAAACTTATCGCGGCGTGATTGATTATCCTGTGCAAACGGGTGCACCACCGAGTGATAAGCAAGTGCATTTTAATGATATTGACGATTTAAATAACGATGGCATGGCGGATTATGAAATTGTTTACCCTAACGGCGATAGACAAGTGATGTATGGTTTACCGCCCCTAAAATAATGCAACGTGTTACAATTAAGCACTTTTTGCAATAAATTTTAACTTTTGGTTATTGTCACATGTTTAAACCGTTTCCGTTGTACATTGGTTTACGTTATACCCGTGCTAAACGTCGTAACCATTTTATTTCTTTCATATCTTTGATTTCTATTTTAGGTATTGCCTTGGGCGTAATTGCACTGATTACAGTACTTTCAGTGATGAACGGTTTTGAAAAAGAACTGCGTGAGCGTATGTTGGGTATGTCCGCTCACGTTGTTGTATCAAGCCTTTATGATAGTTTATCTCACTGGCAACCCTTATTAACTACATTAGCAACTTATCCACATGTCACCGGCATTGCCCCTTATATACAAGGTCAAGGCATGGTGACTTACAAAGATAACGTCTATGGTGCAATATTGCAAGGCATTGATCCTAATTATGAAAAATCGATTTCCAAAGTACAAGATAAAATGGTCAGTGGTTCGTTTGAAAGTTTAAAATCGGGTGAATTTGGCATCGTCATTGGGAGCGAATTAGCGCAAAGTCTTGCTGTTGGATTGGGAGATAAAGTAACTATTGTTGTACCCCAAGCCTCAGTAACTCCGGTAGGTGTATTACCACGCATGAAACGGATGACAGTAACAGGTATTTTCACCATTGGTATGCACGAATATGATAGCGGATTCATTATGTTACATATTGATGATGCCGCTAAATTGCTTCGGATTCCAGAAGGACAAATACACGGTTTAAACTTGAAATTAGACGATATGTTTATTGCCACCGAAATCAGCCATCAATTACGCGAACAGCTACCTGTCAGTTACCGTGCTTATGATTGGACATATCGTCATGCCAATTTTTTCAAAGCGATTCAAATGGAAAAGCGCGTCATGTTTATCATCTTATTTTTGATTGTTGCCGTTGCCGCTTTCAACATCGTATCTACTTTAGTCATGGTCGTCACAGACAAACAATCGGATATTGCAATCCTAATGACATTGGGCGCAACACCGGCAACTGTGATGAATATCTTCATGGTACAAGGTGCTTTTATTGGTATTTTAGGTACATCGCTGGGCATTTTAGGTGGAGTGAGTTTAGCGTTAAATATTGAAACCTTAGTGCCGGCGATTGAAGCCTTCTTTCGAGTCAAATTTCTATCTTCAGATGTTTACTACATTAGTGATGTACCCTCCGATTTACATTGGCTAGACGTGTATAAAATTGCCGCAATGTCTCTAATTATCAGCTTTATCGCCACTCTCTATCCCGCATGGCGTGCATCTCGAATACAACCTGTAGAGGCATTACGTTATGAATAATTTTGTATTACGCTGTGAACAAGTGGTTAAAAATTTCAAAGAAGGCGATTTATTTGCAGAAGTCTTAAAAGGCATTGATTTAAACATTTCTAAAGGCGAACAAGTTGCTATCATCGGCAGTTCCGGCTCTGGCAAAAGCACTTTATTACATCTACTAGGCGGTTTAGACGATCCTTCACAAGGTGAAATTTGGGTAGCCGGTAAACAAATGAATCAACTCAGCGTAGCAGCCCGTGGTATATGGCGTAACCGATACTTGGGCTTTGTTTACCAATTTCACCATTTATTACCAGAATTCACTGCCTTAGAAAATGTCGCTATCCCTTTATTAATTCGTGGATTTTCTCCTAAAGAATCGCAAGAAAAAGCCATCGCTGTCTTATCAGAAGTGGGTTTAGCACAGCGTGTCAAACATAAACCTGGAGAATTATCCGGTGGAGAAAGACAACGAGCGGCAATTGCCAGAGCCTTAGTAACAGAACCTCAATGTGTTTTAGCCGATGAACCCACCGGTAACTTGGATAAAACCACCTCCAATCACGTCTACGAACGCATGTTAGCACTCAATCAAAAAAATGCGACTAGTTTAGTATTAGTCACACATGATATTGAACTCGCCAAACGCATGGATCGTACTCTACGATTAGAAGATGGTGTGTTGACCAGTTTGTAAATTTTTTGTATCTTATTGAAAAACAGTCATTTACCAGAACGCGTAACACGTAATCTATAGTATGGAAACGGTGCTGAATCAGAGACCGTAGGTCCCAATAGCATTAAGTTAAGGAAATTTTGCTTCCCCCTTTATCAAAGGGGGATTGAGGGGGATTTTTTATATTTCAATTACTTAAATCCCCCCTGCCCCCTTTAAAAAAGGGGGAGAACGCTTAACTTAATGGCATTGGTCCTTTAGCGTCAATAGCATTAAGTTAAGGA
>DYNN01000122.1 GCA_020721045.1 Thiomargarita sp.
AACAGAAAGCGAATTATCAAATACATACATTTAAATATGTTTTTTGAAGCAGGCATTATGAATACGCACTTTGTGAAAAAAAGAGCGACGCTGCTAAATAGTGCAGTGATTATCAGTTTGTCACTCGGTTCTATACTGGTTATTCCGGTAAGTGCTGATGACGATATTATAGCGGAAGACTGTTTCCTCTATGGTGTGCACGATGCTGGGTTAAACGATTCACAACTTATTGGCATTAAAGGTAGTCACTCTTATGCCATTGGTAGTCTATATCCGGGCTATGATATTGAAGGATTAGATGTAAGTCCTGATGGTCAGCTATTGTATGGTTCTTCGGGTGATGATGCAGATGAAGGGCATCCGGCGGGACATTTGTATAAAATTGATCCCAGCAAAATAGATTCATCTGATCAATTTATTACTTCTGTCGGTGATATTCAAATTCATTTCAGTCGTTATCCTGATGCACCTGTTGATATGGTGAAAGATAAGGAAGTTTCTGCTTTATCATTTCGACCAGATGGCACGTTATGGGGTTGGGTTGAAGAATGCGGTTTAGTTCAAATTGACAAAGATACGGGTTATGCAGAATTGCATTTTTTAGCACCTTCATATGATATCTGTGTTTATGCAGACCCATCATCTTACACTTCCCATATTGAAGATATTTCTTGGAATAATACCGGCGACATCATTTACGCCGTTGAACAAGACAGAATTTGGGCTTATCATTTTGATACTGGCACAATTTCATTAGCTAGCCAATTGGAACTCAATCATAACGTTGAAGCCATTGAAGTATTACCTGATAACACGTTGCTTATTGGCTTAAATGGTTCAACTTTGTTAGGTAATCTTAATTTAGATACAGATGAGTTAGTCACTACTAAATTAAAAGCTAACATTTTTTACGATATTGAAGCACTTACTTGGTCATGTCCTATTGGCTTTGATGGGCAATTACCAGACGTAACAGAACCTGAAACATGTGGTACTGATTGGCATTATACCGTAGATTCTGTGAATGACAGTTCAGGTGACAGCCCAGAAACCTCTTCTATTTTAGTCGGTAACACCTATTATGAAGTTTATGGTGCCGCAGTTAAGCTAGACGAAGATACTGTAACCGTAGCGATTAACAGCCGTTTACCCTTGGGTGGTGTAGGTCATGGTGTCGCATGGAGTGATTTCTTCATTGATTTTGGTGGTAAATTATATGGTGTCCGTTTTGATACTAAGAATGATACCACTTATCCCATTGGTTTATATGAAGTTAGTCAAGCCAGTTCCTTAACTAAATCTAATCATGGACATGATACTTTCAGTAGTTATGACAGTTACATTAGAAATGGCGGCGGTTCACCGAATCTAGGCGACTTATCTATCTTGAATAATGGCTATTTCCGTAATGACGACAAAATGCCAACGACGGTTAAAACAGGTGTCAAAGTCGCTGATATTCAAATGTTAGATAATGCAACTCTAACTGCACAAGGATTGGATTTTGCGACAAACTTAGGTTTAGCACCCAGTCGTTATACACCAGCAACTCCTTATAGCCCAACGAATAAGAAATCAGCTAATGAGTTAGGTGAATACACTTTTGGCTTTAGTTTCCCAAGACAAGCGAATATGACGGATGCTTTTATTGCCTATGTCTTTACTGAATGTGGTAATGACGGTTTAGCAATGGTTGGTGCATTACCTTCTTGTGAAGTCATGCCACCAGTTGTAGAAGAACCCGCTCCTCCAGTTGACGAGCCAACGCCACCGGTTGTGGAAGAACCTGCTCCTCCAGTTGAAGAGCCAATTCCTCCAGTTGTAGAAGAACCAGTTCCTCCAGTTGTAGAAGAACCTACTCCTCCAGTTGTAGAAGAGCCCATTGTTGCAGAACAATGTGGTGCCGATTGGCACTATGTAGTTGATCCAATTAACGATAGTTCGGGTGACAGTCCTGAAAACACTAAAAATTTAGTTGGTAATAGCTACTACGAAGTGTATGGCGCTGCAATTAAATTAGAAGATGAAACAGTCACAATCGCTGTAAATACCCGTTTGCCACTTGGTGGTGACGGTCATTATTCAACAGTGGCATGGAGTGATTTATTCATCGATTTCGGTGGTAAGTTGTATGGTGTACGTTTTGATAGTAAAAATGATACTGCCTATCCTGTTGGATTATATGAAGTGAGCCAAACGTCCTCTTTAACTAAGTCTAATTATGGTTACTCAACTTTCACTCAATATGAAAGCCATATTAGAGGAGGTGGCGGTTCACCAAGTTTAGGCGATTTACCTATTTTAAATAATGGCTATTTCCGTAATGGCGATCCTATGCCAACGACAATTAAAACCGGTGTTAAAGTCGCTGATATTCAAATGTTGGATACAGCAGCGTTAACGGTAAAAGGATTGGATTTTGCGACAAATTTAGCTTTAGCACCCAGTCGTTATACGTCAGCAACTCCTTATAGCCCAACGAATAAGAAACCAGCCAATGAATTAGGCGAATATACTTTTGGCTTTAGTTTCCCAAGACAAGCGGATATGACAGATGAGTTTATTGCTTACGTGTTCACTGAATGCGGTAATGATGGTGTCGCTATGGTCAGTTCATTGCCTTCTTGTGAAGTGGTACTTCCACCAGTTGAAGAACCAGCACCGCCAGTAGTAGAAGAACCAACTCCACCAGTAGTAGAAGAACCTACTCCTGCTACGGAAATCACCGGAGAACAAGTGGTTGTTGCTTTGAATGACAATAAAGATTCCAAATATGGTTTCACACTTGTCAGTCATGTAGGCAATACATGGACTTATGAAGTCGAAGAACTTAAAGGTAGAGATTTAAGTCATTGGGGATTAGGTATTGGTTCATGTTTGAACAAGATTACCTCTTCTTCGCCTAATGGTGCAGAAATTGGTATTGATGGTAGTACGGGTTTCAACAGTATCAAGTGGAATACAGCGGGTAGCTTCAAAAAAGGTCAATTTAGCTTCACGTTAAGTGGCAATTATCCTGCTGTTGAAGTGAATGTATTGGCTAAAGCGGGAACTAAATCCGATACAATGCCTATTATTGGACCAAAATGTGACTAAGAAATAGTGAGTTATTATGTAGAATTTTAAAAAGAAACGTCGGAATGAATATCTCGTTCCGGCGTTTTTTTTTGGACTTGAATAACCATGTAACAAGCAGGAACCAATAATAAACTAACCAGTAAAGAAAAACTTAAGCCAAACACAATCGTAATTGCTAAAGGTTGCAACATTTCAGCACCTTCTCCCCAACCAACTGCTAACGGTAATAAGCCCACAACTGTTGTGATTGTAGTCATTAAAATAGGACGTAATCGTAATTTGCCAGCTTGCATAATCGCTGAGTGCAAATCATTTCCAGCAATACGTTGTAATTCAATTGTTTCTACTAATATAATCGCATTATTCACAATCATACCTGCTAACATAATCATGCCTAACCATACGGGCATTGATAAGGGTAATTCAAATATCATTATACCGATTGCAACGCCTAATCCGCTGAAAGGAATACTTAATAAAATAACAAAAGGATTACGTAAAGATTCATATTGCACTGCCATAACGACAAAAACTAAAAATATTGCCAAGCCCAATAATGCCAATGTCAATTGTTGTCCTTCTTGCAACGCTTCTACAGCACCGCCTTCATAAAAAGTGTAACCTTTGGGCAAATTTAAATCGATAAGTCGTTGTTGCACTTGATTAAATAAATTGATTAAACTATTTTCTTCAGTCACTTCAGCACTGATTTCAACAATCCGCTGCTGTTGATCGCGCATGATTTCAGTAGGCACTGGTATCCAATCAACAGTAGCAATTTCGTCTAAACGCACCGTTCGCCCCGTTTCATTGTATAAGAGTAAAGATTGTAAATCTTGCAGATTGCGTAGTTGATCATAAGGCAAACGTAAACGCACGTTAAAACGTCGATCACTGTCAATAAAATCTGTGACAATTTTACCATTCATCAATGTATTCAAAGTATTACCAATATGTTCTAAATTAAATCCCAGTTGATGGGCACGTTGTCGATCAATACGAATTGCAAATTCTTGGGAAACTTCTTCAGCATTATGTTTTAGATTTTTTAATCCTTTAATATCACTGAGTTTTTTAACAACTTCATCAGCTAAACGTGCTAATTGTTGCAAATTGTCACCTTGAATGCGTAAACTAAACGCTTCATCACCTTTACCTAAGCGAATACCGCGAATCCCAACGCTAGACAAACGTACTTTTACGCCGATTAATTGCAATTTAGCAATGATAGCATCGACACGTTTGATCCAATCTTTGGTGCTAATCAGTGAAGGTTGTAATTGTACAGTTAAACTACTGCGATTTGAGGATTCATATTCCGAACGCCCAAATACCATGCCGCCCATTTGAGTGAAAACTGTGGCTACTTCTGGTTGTGCTTGCAAGATTGTTTCAATTTGTTGAGTAATTTGATCCATTTTATCCAAAGCAATACCCGTTTCTGCAATAATATCAACCCGTACTTGCCCATTATCCAAATCCGGTAAAAAAATTTGTTTGCTTTGTACAAAGCTCGGTATCGCAAACCATAAACTAATACCAAAAATTAAAATAACTAACCAAGGCATTTTTAAAATAAATGAAATAAACCAACCATATATATATTCCAATCCGATTTCAATGTAATAAAATAATGCCCTATTTGCCTTGTTTGAAGTCATATCATCGCAACCTAAGGCAGATAAAGCGGGTACTACAGTTAGAGCCACAACTAAAGAGGCAATCATGGCTGATGAAATTGTAAAAATTAACTCTCGAAATAATAAGCCAATTAAACCAACAATAAATAGAAAGGGCACAATTGCCGCTAAATTGGTCGTTGTTGCTGCTATAATCGCACTGGTCATCTCACCGACTGCTTGCACGGCTCCGGTAACGCGTGATTGGCTTTGCACTTGGCAACGGGTAATATTTTCCAACATCACAATAGTATTATCGACCACCATACCCACGCCTAAAGCTAAGCCACCTAAACTCATGATATTTAAAGTCAAATTATTCAATGACATTAAAGTTATCGTGACTAAAATCGCCAAAGGAATAGCGGTACCAATAATTAAAGTATGACGCAAGTTGCCTAAAAATAAATAAACTACAATCATAGCAAGTAATGCACCACTGAGTCCTGATAATGCCGCATTTTGCAAGGCATAACGAATATAAATGGATTGATCGCTGACAATATTAATTTGCGTATTATCAGGTAATAATTGTTGTTGTTTTAGCCAATCAATGCGTTGCATCACCGTATCTGCTACATCAACAGTATTTGCTTGTGGTTGTTTTTGAATGGATAATTTAATACCTGGCGTATTATTTAAACGAATTTTTAAACGTTCTTCTTGATGCGTATCTAAAATTTGCGCCACTTCACCTAAATAAACAGGGTGTTGTGGCGTGGATAAAGGAACTTGGGCTAATTCTTCTACAGATTGCCAACGTCCTAATAAACGAGTAGTGATTTCTTGTTCAGGCATATATAAACGCCCACCCGATTTTTCTACATTATCTTGTTGTAAAGCTTGGCTAATATTGTCGACAGTTAAGCCAAAAGCAGCTAATCGTTGTGGATCAGGCAATACTTGAATTTCACGAATTAATCCACCGCCAACTTCTGTTGACGCAACGCCCGGTAAATTAATAAACCATTTTGATAACTGATAATCTACCCAAGTGCGTAAATCAATAGGATTGATCAATGGGGAACTGATGGCAAATTCTAAAACGGGTATTTGGGAAGGGTCTCTTTTATAAATAGTTGGCGGTTGGATAGTATCGGGTAAATAACGTTTAGCGCGGTCTAGACGGGTACTGGCATCTCGTAAAGCAACATCCATATCTGTGCCATAAGGAAACAGTAAATCGACTGAGCTTTTACCTTCATTCGTCACCGATTGAATTCCAATAGCCTCTTCAGTAACTGCTAGTTGTTCTTCCAATTGGCGAGTCACCTGATCTTCCATAATCATCGCAGGCACACCCGAATCTAGGACACGTACACGGATTTCAGGATAGATGATATTGGGTAGTAAATCAATGCGCAACGCTTTCAATGTAAACAAGCTAACGACAATAACCGCTAATGCAATAACCATAACACCAATTGGGTGATAGATTGACCATATGGCTAGGTTATTATTCGTGACTTGTTGTTTTAACATGAAAATTTGAATTGATAAACGACGCAATACCTCATCGAGGATAATTTAACGACTTGATTTCATAGCAGTAAACGTCTCTATTTGTATGGACTGTAAAAAATTCAACAAATGTGCTTTAGGATCATTTGCTTGTCTAAAAGTATCGTACATCATCACAATGCCTTGAAAACCCCGACTATTCCACGCTGCATCAGTCGGTAAAGCAATATTTAAAATTTCAGCCGTTTCAGGAGTAGCAATTGCGCAAAAATGGCTTTCACTGACATCCATATTGCCCGTAGAAAAGCTAAAAGTTAGACGCTCATCTGATTTTTCTGGATTATTCGCGTCTGCACCCGGGATCAACCTACCTGATAAACAGTGAAACATCAGTTCAAACCGATCGGGTACAAAAACGACTGAAGTTGTTTCTGTACGCACTTTTCCCTTAAATTGTTTAAAAATTGCGTCGATTTGTGCCAATATTTTCCAATATTTTTCCACTGCATCGACATCGTAATTTTTTGATTCTTTATCACTGAAACGGTTGTTGACAGGCAATGTGATTTCTAATTCAGCAAAAAGTTCTACGGTTGCCGTATAAAGTGCAGCCGGCGTCATATTTAATAGAGGTTTTTGCCAAATTTCTCCTCGACTGGTGGTTAAAATAAGCAAATTACCGAAAAAATCAAACCGCATTTCTACCGTATCACTACCGATTGGCATTGGCGTTGTGGTTAAACCCGTTGCTGTCGTTTGCAAGGTAGATTGTTCTTTATATTTTTGTGGTGGCATCAGCGCAGTACGCACGCTGCTTAAAACCTGAGTATAGCCTTGCAAAATTTGGCGAGTAGGTTCCCAATCGTCGATTTTTAATTGTGGAAAAGAACTCATTCTTAATTTTCCTCTATAAGTTTAGTATTCTGCTTCAAAAAACATATTTAAATATATGTATTTGATAATTCGCTTTCTGTTGATAAACCAAAAGGCTT
>DYNN01000208.1 GCA_020721045.1 Thiomargarita sp.
ACTAAGTAGCGTTTTTTTGCATCAAATTTATAATACACTCGCATTTTGCCAACGCCAGCAACATGGTTAAATTTAAAGTCCGCCGCATTGAATACGTTTATTGTGCCTTGATTAGTTACTGTATCTATTCGGGCGTGTGAATAGATGTTGAGTGAACCTGTTGGGCTTATGAAAAGTTGTGCATTCAAACTTAATGAAAAAAGAATGAATGTAATGAATGTAATGAATGTTTTCATGATGTTAGTATTTGATTTGAGTTGTTTTTGTGCAAAAAATATTGTTTGGGTTGTTTGGGTTTTGATTTTTTAATTCAATACCACTTACTATTATTGTGCGTGTGCGGTTTACTGCTCTTTGTATGTACAAAGTAGTTGTTTGAAATGCACCTAAATTGCTTATTTCCCTTGTATCGTAGGTAAATTGAGCATCGGGCATGGGCAAATCAATTCCAAAATCGAAAGCATCGGTAAATTGATTTTCGGGGTTTGTATCAACGGCTAATTGGTCGAAGTCAAATTTGAGCATGGTACTTATCGAATAAGGGAACTGGTTTTGTACGCTTAATTCTAAATTTAATATACCACTCTCAACTTTGATTTTTAATACTTCCAAACGCAACAAATTAGGATAAATACGGCTGTTGGGCTGTATTTGATACTGTTGTATGTATTTGCGCTGACGTGGTTTCGATACCTTAATTTCAGGTACTTTCAAACTGTCGAAGTGGCTGAAAATATCTGAAATACTTTTGTTGTTGGCTTTAGCAAGCTCGAATACTTCGTTTACGCTACCATATTGCGAGATGGCAATGTCGTACAAACTCATTCCTATCTGTGGTCTCATGGATTGATTGTGATTGAATAAGATTGATTGAGATTGATTGAGTTTTGCTTTTGGTACGAGATATTGAAATTCATTAACGACTCTGAAAACAAGTCGGTGATTGACTTGTTTTCAGCGTTGGACAGGTACAAGTTCCAAACGGCATCGGCTGTTTGGAAGTGTGAAGTCGCTATGTCGTAAATGGTTTTCAATTGTTATATTGTTAAATTGTTAATTATGTTAAGCCTTGTTCATTATGCGCTACTCCACAATAATCTAAAACGTTGCCATTTTCTTTGAGTGTAATAGTAGTATAATAAATATTATTACTTACTCTGGTTACACGTACCGTTGTAGAGCCTTCCGTTCCGGTAGTAACTGACAATGTAATATCCGTATAATCGGTTGTTAGAAGCCAATTTTCTGCACCGTTTGTGCCTTTGATGTAAGTAATTGGAAAATCAACATAATCACCAATATTAGGCAATATAAAACCTTGCAGACCTCCTGATATTAGTCCGCTTGTTTCGACAAAGTACCATTTGCGTTTTAGTAATCCGTTTTGAAAATCAAGCTTTAAATTGTCGTTGCCTATGGCATCGGTAAGGGCGATGGTTTCGGTAAGTCCGGCTAAGCGAGTGAAGGATTCGAGCTTAGAACCGATTATTTCATTATCGCTACTACGCGAAGCGAAAACAATTTTACGAATAAGATACGTGTTTTTCAAACGGTCGTTTTCGGGACGGTCAGGGAACTCTTTTAAGCCATTGGCATCGTAAGTTTCGCTTATCAATACATCTGTAAAATCGCTGTACCATTCATCAGCAAGCGTGCCTCCACCAAGGTATATCTCTCCATTGATGTAAGCTGCACCTTCGGAAATGCTATTGTTTTCGTTTTTTTCAAGCCCCCAGAGTATTACTTTGTCGCCATAGGATTTGCAGATTTGAGCAATCGCTTCTTTGATGCCTTCAACGGCAAAACGAAAATCTTGTAATACGAAAGGGAATTTTCCTGTTATTTCGGTTTTTAATGTTTTCATAAGATTGAGTTAGATTGAATTAGATTGATTTAATTATTAATTATTAATTATTAATT
>DYNN01000123.1 GCA_020721045.1 Thiomargarita sp.
TGTTTTGATAGCTTATACGATGTTTTGGTAGTAAATGGTTTACTATAAATTAACCTTTCAATTACTTACTCACCTTACGCAGACAAAATTTTATAGCTTGTAGGGTGTATGAGCGAAGCGTCATACACCTTTGTGATGTTGAAATTGCTGGTGCATGACACTGCGTTTATGCACCCTACAAGCATCGTTGTGCGTAAGGTGAGTTACTTAACAATTACATCAACATATCAGTTTGCTTTACAGCTAGAACACGTTTCTCCCTGACAAGGTTTTGGTGTAGTAATGAATTCTTTATGAATCGTTCTTACTTGTTCAAAATCAACGTCTTCTATACCATAATAATTCACCACACCTGCTTCTGAGGTTTTGTCTATGTAAGCGTAAGATTCACTACTTAAGCTAGTAGAACTCTTAGAACTGATCAAACGATTATTCACTTGTATGATATTAAAGTAACCATCATTGTCGATTAAATTAGCATCATGTTCAGCACGCAAAATGTTAAAGCCGGCATTATCAAGTTCCATCGATGTTGTCCATTTTAAGCAGACATTACCGTTAGCCATTTGATAAGCATCAAAATTGGCTAAAACAGCAAGCTCGCCATAACGATCAACCGCAGGTTTTGGACATCTATCATCTGGATACCAGTAAATATCTTTGCCAGAATTATTATCCGTGTCGCTCACTTGGGTCAATAAAGAAGCACCTTCACCTCTTAAATAAACACCGTAATGATTTTCAATAACATAATCTTTCACGCTATCCCAATCGTTAGGATCGATATCATCCATTGCAGTTAAGTAGCCTTGGGTAATACCGGGCCACCACGCTTTAGCAGTAAATTCAACCCGACCATTGTCATCAGAAGTCACTGTTCCCGTCGCACTGTCATAACTACCATCTTGATATACAATATATTGTTTACCGGCTTCACCAACACAATCAGGCAATTCACTTGGACAAGACACACCTTCATTAGTTAAAGCACGAATGACTGAAGATTGTGGATTGACAACGTGACCAGTAGTGATAATTTTGGCTTTTAATGCGCCCGTATAACCTTCTCTATGAAGTTGTAACCAACCAGAAACCGTAATCCATTGTGGTTCCCACCAATCTTTTTCAGCTACACTGTAATTTGTATCCAAGGAACAAACGATTTCATCACCACCATAGAAACTACCATCCCATGTCGTTGCCCATTGTGGTTCAGTTGTAGCATTTTCATCCGCAGTATCACCAATTGTTGAATCATCTGGTGTATCTTCAACTGGAGGAGTTGGCTCATCAACTGGTGGAACTGGTTCTTCAACTGGAGGAACAGGTTCTTCTACCACTGGCGGAGTTGGCTCTTCAACTGGAGGAACGGGTTCTTCTACCACTGGCGGAGTTGGTTCTTCAACTGGAGGAACAGGTTCTTCTACAACAGGTGGAGTTGGTTCTTCAATTGGAGGAACAGGTTCTTCTACAACAGGAGGTATGACTTCACAAGAAGGCAATGAACTGACCATAGCGATACCATCATTACCACATTCAGTAAAGACATAGGCAATAAAAGCATCCGTCATATTCGCTTGTCTTGGGAAACTAAAGCCAAAAGTATATTCACCTAATTCATTAGCTGGTTTCTTATTCGTTGAACTGTAAGGAGTTGTTGGCGTATAACGACTGGGTGCTAAACCTAAGTTAGTCGCAAAATCCAATCCTTGTGCAGTTAGAGTTGCATTATCTAATATTTGAATATCAGCGACTTTGACGCCGGTTTTAATAACAGTAGGCATTTTATCTGCGTTACGGAAATAACCATTATCTAAGATTGATAAGTCACCCAAAGTAGGTAAACCGCCCCTATTTTTAATATAGGCACTATAATCACTGAATGTACTATGTCCAGAATTGGATTTAGTCAAAGAAGTCGCTTGACTCACTTCATATAATCCAACAGGATAAGTAGTATCATTCTTGTTATCAAAACGTACGCCGTATAATTTACCATTAAAATCAATGAAGAAATCACTCCATGCAATCTTACGAGAATTGCCAACACCACCACCAAGAGGTAAGCGAGCATTGATAGCAACTGTTACAGTTTCGTCATCTAATTTAATTGCTGAACCATAAACTTCAAAGTAAGTATTACCAACTGAATTAGTAGAACTTTCTGGGCTATCACCAGAGCTATCGTTAGTAGAATCTAATGTATAATGCCAATCAACACCACATTGTTCTGCAACAACGGGTTCTTCTGCAACTGGTGGGATCGGTTCTTCTACTACTGGCGGAATTGGTTCTTCTACCACTGGTGGAGTTGGCACGCTGGTACAGTTTGGACCTGTAATCGTTTTAACCGCATGTTGAGTACCTGATTTAGCCAATACATCTACTTGGGCACTTGGATAATTCGCATCTAGAGTAAAAGAAAATGTGCCACCCGTAGTATTCCATTTAATCCCTGTGGCATCAAAATCTTTAATACTCCCATCCTTACCAATTTCGGCACCACTGGTATAATTAGAAAAATGACCAATACAACTGGGCACCAACAAATCCCAATGGCTTAAATCACGCCCCTTCACCTTATTTACTTGGTAAGTCCATTGATTACCTACATGACTAGTCAAAGATATACTAAAAGTTGTATCTTTATTATCGTTAAGCGGAATAGTGACGGAATCATCTGCATAAACAGCTTGAACCGCACTCATAACGCACAACGCACTAGCAAATCTAGTTAGCGTTTTCATAAAAATATCTCCTTACACTGCAAAAACAGTGTTGAGTTTGTGCGAGGAAAATACATAGCAATTTCTTATTGAACTTTATAACAAATAGTAAAAAACTTACTTGTCGGTCATAATTAAAACGGTTCAATTCCCTACCGTACCAATCATAATACTGAAACTAAATTTTTTAAAGCGGCATAAATTGATTATAGGTATAAATACTTAATATTGCAAAAGTATTTATAAAAAATAAATATGCTAGATTACTATTTTGGTCATTTATACAACAATCTTTACTTAACTACAATAAAGTGATAATTAACTCATTTTAACCATTTTATCGCAAATAGGCTTGTAAATAGCGTTTTATTAAAATAAGCTGCTGCATAAATTCTTTACTAACCTTTTGTATTGGCATAGTTTGTAATAATTGTACCGCTTTAAAATTACCGGCTGAAAACTCATATAATAACCGAAGTTGAAGGTTTTCATAAGGCAATCCAAGATAATGGATATAACGAACAAAATCTTCAAAATCAAGTTTAGTTAAATTATATTGATAACAATTAGTTGAGATAGAAAATCTTTCATATGAAGTCATTAAAATGCTAAAATTAGCAAAATTGGACAATTGTTCAAAAAAACAGCGCATTGCAGCATATTGAGTTGAATTGATTTGATCCAGCCAAACAATCCATTTTTGTGATTTAATTCGAGTTAAAGCTGTTTTTATCTCGTGCGCTTCAAAAGTCGTTATTTTCAACCATTTTGATAAAGCATCAGTCAATTCAACAAGCGTATTGGCTTGGCAAGCAAAAATATTATAATTCTCTAAATACAAACGATTAACAACATGTTCGGCAAATGCAGTTTTGCCAATACCTCTAACACCAGTGATAAATAATTGAGAATAGTGACCAGATTTTACAATTTTAAGCAAATTTTGTACCCCTTTTCTACGACCGATAAGCACTGAAAAAGCTGATGTATTGCATTGCAAAAAAGTTGGAATTGGCTTATTTGCCGTGGATATCAAAAGAAAATTATTTGTCAAATTGTTGCTCAACAAAATCGGTAATACCCATTGTCCCTGATAATTATTTGAATCATGCCATCTTTCATTACTAGTCAATAAGTGAGTTAAATTTTTTCGCCCATACTGTACTGCAATATCAATACGTCCTTGTTGTAATAAGCTAATTAAAAAATTTTTGATAAAAATAATAGCAGCCCGATCCAATATTTCTTCTTGCATACCAATGATATAAGGTACACCATTTTGTGCTAATTGTTGGGCAAATTGGGCTGTTTGGCAAGTTAATAAAACGACACAAATTACTGACTGAAATAAAGTGGTTATCTCGTTGGTCGCAATGGCTTCTTTCTGTTCTTGCTCATTTTCAAAAATAAAAAAACTCTCTTTAGTTTCAATAGTTAGCAAATGATGTCCACTGAATAACACTAAATGCCATATTTGTTGTTGTAATAATGCTTGAAAATGAGCAAAGTCGCCATTATCACAAATAGAAAGCTGTACATGACCTTGCGCGATAAATTGACGTAACACTTGATAAATTTCATATTGCTCAAATTCAAGTTGTAACTCTTTGTGAGGTAAAGAAAAAAATAAAATTTGTAGCGGTATTGGTAAGCTAAAATTTTTTGTAAACGTTTGTTTTAAAAAGCGACGTGATAAGGTAAAATTTGTTTGTTTACTAAAAAAACCCAATCTGGGATGGTATAGACATTCCCAAGGTAAATGATGAATTTGCTGATTTTGAAACTGAATTATTAATGCAAGTGATTGATGTTTTTGGTATAATTTATCAAACTGTTCATCAATTTGCAGACTTTGCCACAATAGCAATCCAATTGTTTTTAAACTAGTTTCTGTTACACAATGCTGCGCGTAATCTTGACTTAATTGCTCAGTAAGTTTCGGTAAAGATGGATATTTTTCGAGAATATCATTACTAGGATTAATTACAAACGGGTAAAAATGACTCATAATATAATGATTAGTCGTGCTGACTTTAAACTTGACCCTTATAAATTTACGGAGATTTTAATATGAACGCAGTTGTAGAAGAAACCCAAGCCCTTTTGAATTTTACCGACAGTGCAACTACCAAAGTTAAGCAACTGATTGCAGAAGAAAATAACGATGCTTTAATGTTGCGTGTTTATGTCCAAGGCGGCGGTTGCTCTGGTTTTCAATATGGTTTTACTTTTGATGAAAAAATTCAAGAAGGTGATACTGTGATTGAAAAACAAGGCGTTAAATTCTTAGTTGATCCAATGAGTTTCCAATATTTAGCGGGTGCTGAAATTGATTATACGGAAAGCCTACAAGGTTCCCAATTTGTCATTCGCAACCCTAATGCAACAACCACTTGCGGTTGTGGCTCCTCATTTTCTGCTTAGTTATTATGTAATTTGAAAAACAGATAATATCGTGATCCGGCGATATTATCTGCTGCTTTATAAATATTTTTAATTCAGTTTAGGTTTGACGCGAATACCCAATTCACGCAATTGCGCTTCACTGGCAATTGAAGGCGCGGAAGTTAATGGACAACTGGCTGTTTGGGTTTTTGGAAATGCAATCACATCTCGAATAGAAGTAGCACCACTCATTAACATGACCAAACGATCTAAGCCAAAGGCAATTCCACCATGAGGGGGACAACCGTATTTCAAGGCATCTAGCAAAAAGCCAAATTTTTCTCGTGCTTCTTCTTCACCAATACTCAGCAAACGGAATACAGCCGCTTGCATTTCTGGATTATGAATCCGAATAGAACCCCCGCCGATTTCTGAACCATTTAATACCATATCATAAGCACGTGACGCGCAAGCACCTGGGTTAGTTTCAAGAGTTGCAATGTCTGCCACATTTGGTGCGGTAAATGGATGATGTAGTGAGAACCAACGATTTTCCTTCTCATCCCATTCGAACATTGGAAAATCAATTACCCACAAAGGTTGCCATCCTTGCTGCACCATTTTTAAATCTTCGCCAATTTTTAACCGCAATGCACCTAAGGCTTCTGTCACTACTTTAGCTTTATCCGCACCAAAGAAAATGACATCACCATCGCTTGCTTTTGTCCGTTCTAAAATGCCTTGAATTGCATCATCTGGTAAAAATTTCAAAATGGGAGATTGTAAACCTTCGCGTCCAGCGCTGATGTCGTTGATTTTAATATAAGCCAATCCTTTAGCACCATAAATTGCAACAAAGTCAGTATAATCATCAATTTGTTTACGAGAAAGTTCTTTTCCTTGTGGCACACGTAAAGCCGCAACCCGTCCTTTTTGATCATTAGCGGGCGCAGAAAATACTTTAAATTCAACGTCTTTTACTAAATCTGCCACGTCGGTTAATTGCAATGGATTACGCAAATCGGGTTTGTCTGAGCCATATAAATTAATCGCAGTTTCATACGACATCACTGGAAAAGGATTAGGTAAATCAATTGCTAACGTCGTTTTAAATAAGTGACGAATCATATTTTCCATCAAATCACGCAATGACGATTCATCAATAAACGACATTTCAATATCCAATTGGGTGAATTCTGGCTGTCGATCTGCGCGCAAATCTTCGTCACGAAAACAGCGCACAATTTGATAATAGCGATCCATGCCAGACATCATCAATAACTGTTTGAATAATTGCGGTGATTGTGGCAACGCAAAAAAATGTCCTTGATGCGTGCGACTGGGCACTAAATAATCGCGCGCACCTTCTGGTGTGGCTTTGGTCAACATAGGTGTTTCTATTTCTAAAAAACCATTATCATCCAAATAGTTACGTACAATACGATTTACTTGAGCACGCAATTGAAAACGCGCTTGCATAGAAGGACGACGCAAATCGATATAACGATACCGCAAACGTGTCTCTTCATGTACTGTGGTTTCATCTAATTGAAAAGGTGGCGTTTCTGCAATATTTAAAATTTCCAACTGCATACCGGCGACCTCAATTTTTCCTGTTGGCATATCAAGATTTTGTGTGCCCTCAGGACGATAACGAATGTGACCTTTCACTTGCAATACGTATTCATTACGCACTTTTTCAGCAGTGGCAAAGGCTTGTGCAACTGCGGGATCAAAAACAATTTGGACTAATCCGGCGCGATCTCTTAAATCAACAAAAATAACCCCACCATGATCACGACGACGATGCACCCAACCACATAAGGTAACTTCTTGTTCTAAAAATGATTCATTCAGTTGTCCACAGTAGTGGCTACGCATATTAAAAACACCCTTCAAGTTCTTTATGAAAATGAAATTATTATAACTTCTTTTTCTCATAAAGCGAATGATAGGATAAACGGGTACAGCAATTCTCATTTTAGAGTTTAGACCGTAGACCGTAGGTCCAATAGCATTAAGTTAAGGAAATTTTGCTTCCCCCTTTACC
>DYNN01000043.1 GCA_020721045.1 Thiomargarita sp.
TCTCGATCCGGGAGTTCGCACTTTTATGTCATTTTATTCTGAAGTATTGCATGGGAAAATTGGTGAAGAGGATTTTCAACGTATTTATCGGTTGTGCTTACATCTTGATAGGCTGATGTCGCTGATTTCAAAGGTGAAAAGCTGGAAAAAACGACGGATGCGAAAAGCGGCTGAACGGATGCGTTGGAAGATTTGGGATTTAATTAACGAGTTGCACAAGAAAGTTGCAAATTTTCTGGTACGCACTTTCAATCGAATTTTAATCCCAACCTTTGAAACTTCACAAATGGTTACTAAACTGGCTTCAAGCACTGCACGTAACATGTTGACTTTTGCCCATTATCGCTTTAAACAGTATTTAAAAAATCGTGGGCAACAAGCAATGTGCGAAGTGATTGAAGTCAATGAAGCATACACCACCAAAACCTGCTCTTATTGTGGCACTGAACACAAAATGGGTAGTAAGAAACGAATGAAATGCAATTGTGGTGCGGATGTAGATCGAGATTTAAACGGCGCACGGGGGATTTTTCTTCGTGCTTTGGCGGCTTCGCCTTAATTTATTTAAATTTGAATTTGTTGGTAACTGTTGTTAAGTATTGGCAGCAGTTATTAGCAGAAATGGAGCAGACTAAATCTTGTATGCGATATTTTAAATCCGTTATCCTATTGTTGATGATGTCATCGTCTTTAGTCATAGCAGTCGATGATATGGACAGTATGAGTGCTACAACTGAAATGGATAGTATGAACGCAGCTGACATGGATAGTATGAGTTCAGTTGAAGAAATAGCTGTTGATCAAGTGATGCCTGAGTCTGATAAAAAGCAACTTGATGATGAAAGCAAAGAATATTATGACAATGGTGCTTTACATTTTGAATATAGTTACCTTGATGGTCAATTACACGGAACTAGTAAAGAATACCATGAAACCGGTGAACCTAAAGCTGAAATTGTTTATGATCGTGGCAAACAAGTTTCAGCGCGATATTTTTTGCGTAATGGTAAATTAGAACGAGAAACTAGATACGTTAGTGGTAAAAAAAATGAAACGCAGATGGAATATTACACCACTGGCGAATTATTTCGTGAGCGCAAATTTATCAACGGTAAATTAGAAGGATTGGAAAAAGAATACTATCAAAACGGTAAATTGAAAGCAGAACGTAATTACATTAACGGTAAAAAAGAAGGCAGTGCAAAGGGTTATCACAAAAACGGTAACTTACAAGGTGATTGGATATTTCAAGGAGGCGCGCCAGTTTCTGCCACGATTTACTATCGTACTGGCGAATTATGGTTAGAACACTCTGCTTTTGATGCATCTGGTCGTTTAAATGGGATTAGTTTGGAATATGATAAACAAGGCAGTCTCATTGCAGAACGTTATTATGTCGATGATCAATTAGTTAAACGAAAAAGAAAACTTGATTGGTTCATGTTTTTTTAATAATCAAACGAAACTCAATTGGTTAAAGCGTTTTACTCTATAAGGTTATATTGATGATAAAAATACTTTTCTATTTTTTTGCCCTCATCCTAATATTTGCAGCAACCCGAGTTGTGACTGTGCGTAATCCAGTGCACGCCGCATTATTTCTCATTCTCGCGTTCTTCTCATCCGCTGCAGTTTGGTTATTGCTACACGCTGAATTTTTGGCAATCGCCTTAATTTTAGTTTATGTTGGTGCAGTTATGGTACTTTTCTTATTTGTTATCATGATGTTAGATGTCAACTTAGTTAGGTTACGAGAAGGATTTACCCGTTATTTACCTGTTGGTATTTTGGTTAGCGCACTGATTTTACTGCAAATGGTATTAGTATTACGTTATTGGAATACGACTGAAGTGATTGCAACCACAATGGTTGAAATTCCTAATACTACCCTGTTGGGCATGGCATTATACACGACTTACTTGTATCCATTTGAAATTGCAGCGGCTATTTTGTTAGTTGCCATGATTGCTGCAATTACTTTGACCATGCGAGCAAGACGCAGTAACAAATATCAAAAACCAGAACAACAAGTCAATGTACGTCGCGCTGATCGTGTTCGTCTTGTAAAAATGTTGCCAGAATCAAGGGACTAATTTTATGCCAGTATTATCCGATTTTCTTATTTTAGGCGCAGTATTATTCAGCGTGAGTGTAGCCGGTATCTTTTTAAATCGTAAGAACTTAATCGTCTTATTGATGTGTATTGAACTCATGTTACTGGCGGTCAATATGAATTTTATTGCATTTTCGCATTTTAATAACGACATTGCAGGTCAAATCTTTGTCTTTTTTATCTTAACAGTGGCAGCGGCTGAATCAGCAATCGGTTTAGCCATCTTAGTCGTCTTGTTTCGTAATAAAAATACAATTAATGTCGATGATTTAGATAGTATGAAAGGATAATTATTCTTAACTTCTGTGCGAAAAAAGCTCATAGATCAAGAAATAAGCAGTAATATCGAAAATTTATTAACTATTTCAACTAAATAATTATTTCATTTTTAATTGATAACAAGGCTGTCATGAAAAACATCTATCTTATCATTGTTCTAGCACCACTGCTAGGCGCAATTATCGCGGGACTTTTTAACGTCAGTCGCCGAGTTGCCCATACAGTGACGATTGGCGCAGTGGGTATTTCATTCTTACTCTCGCTGGTTGTTTTTAAACATATTATTTTAGAAGGCAACCCAGCATTTAACGAAATTTTATATACTTGGCTAACCATTGGAAATGGTTCTTTTTCACTACCGTTTGAAGTCGGGTTTTTAGTTGATAGTTTGACTGCCATCATGATGTTAGTCGTCACTTTCGTTTCATTAATGGTACATATTTATACCGTTGGCTATATGCACGATGACCCAGGTTATCAACGCTTTTTCAGTTACATCTCCCTATTTACCTTTTCCATGTTAATGTTAGTCATGTCTAACAACTTCCTACAACTATTTTTTGGTTGGGAAGCGGTTGGACTGGTTTCCTATTTACTCATCGGTTTTTGGTATACACGCGAAACCGCTATTTATGCGAATTTAAAAGCATTTTTAGTCAATCGCGTAGGAGATTTTGGCTTTCTATTAGGAATTGCCATGGTATTGATGTATTTCGGTAGCTTGAATTACACCGAAGTTTTTGGTTATGTTCAACAAAACGAAGAATTAGTTCAAAATGCCACGATTAACCTCATACCCGGTTATCAATGGTCAATTATGACAGTTACTTGCATTCTATTATTTATCGGTGCAATGGGTAAATCAGCACAAGTGCCACTACACGTATGGTTACCCGACTCAATGGAAGGTCCTACCCCTATTTCTGCTTTGATTCACGCTGCAACGATGGTAACTGCTGGTATTTTCATGGTAGCACGTATGTCACCTTTGTTTGAACTCAGTGAAACCGCTTTAAGTTTCGTGTTAGTCATTGGAGCCATCACAGCCTTATTCATGGGCTTCTTAGGATTAGTGCAAAATGACATTAAGCGTGTAGTTGCCTATTCTACACTCTCACAACTCGGTTACATGACTGTTGCTTTAGGGGCTTCTGCTTATGCAGCCGGTATTTTTCATTTATTCACCCATGCATTTTTTAAAGCGTTACTATTTTTAGCCGCCGGCGCTGTGATTATTGCCATGCATCATGAACAAGATATACGCAAAATGGGCGGTTTGAAAAAATATATGCCAATTACTTACTGGGTTTCTTTAATTGGTACATTGGCACTCATTGGCGCACCTCCATTTGCCGGTTTCTTCTCCAAAGACGCAATTATCCACGCAGTGGCTCACAGCGACCGTATTGGGGCGAATTTTGCGTATTTTGCCGTCCTATTTGGTGTATTTATTACCGCGTTATATTCTTTCCGATTGTTTTTCCTAGTATTTCATGGTAAGGAACGCATGGATGAACACACTCGTCATCACATCACCGGCACACCAAAAGTTGTTTGGATACCTTTGGTTGCTTTGGCAATACCTTCAGTGTTAGCTGGTATGTTTGCCATTGGACCCATGTTATATGGTAATTTATTTGATGGCGCAATCTTTGTTGAACACAGTCATCAAGCATTTCACGCCGACGACTATCATGGTTGGTTCTTCTTCATGTTACATGGATTTATGCAATTACCGCTATGGTTTGCTGCAGCCGGTGTTGGTGTTGCTTACTACCTATACATGAAAGAACCTGATTTACCAGAACTCATCAAAGGACGTTTTGACACGACTTACTCAATATTAATCGACAAATACGGATTTGATCGTTTTAATGATTGGTTTTTTGCCGGTGGTTCGCGCAATATTGGCACCAAATTATGGCAATCAGGCGATGTTAAATGGATTGATGGCGTATTTGTGAATGGTTCAGCTAACCTCGTGGGTTGGTTTTCCAGTACTGTACGCTATGTACAAACTGGATTTTTATATCATTATGCTTTTGCTATGATTTTAGGATTAGCTGTACTACTTGCACTATTTGTATTTTAAGTTTTGTTTGGATTTGAGAGGCTCTGAAGTTAAAGTCTCTCAATTTTCTTCTTATTAAGGAATTAAGAACAAATTATTTTGCTAAATTCCCTGTAAAATGGGATAGTTAAAAAATTACAAAATAAAATTGATTATGATATGCTACACATCTAATAGTTCCGTCATATAAGCAACTCCCAATTGATAAAGAGAACGAAAATATGTTGACTGATTTACCTCTATTAAACCTACCATTATTAAGCTTATTAGTATGGCTACCGATTTTAGGCGGTATTTGGGTATTAATGACTGCGGGCAAAGACGACGCGGTGGCACGCCCTATTGCTCTGCTAATATCAGTATTAGTGTTTTTCTTATCTTTATTATTGTATATAGGCTTTGATACCCAAACGGCTGATATGCAATTTATGGAAAAACACGCATGGATAACGACTTTTCAAATTTACTACCATTTGGGTGTTGATGGTATTTCAATGCCATTGATTATACTCACAACTTTTTCAACCGTTTTAGTTATTTTAGCAGGTTGGGAAGTTATCCAATCTAAAGTTGCCCAATATCTTGCCGCATTTCTCTTTATGGAAGGGCTAATGATTGGGGTGTTTGCAGCTTTAGACGCCATGCTGTTCTATGTATTGTGGGAAGCGATGCTAGTGCCCATGTTTGTCATTATCGGTATTTGGGGTGGAGCGAGACGAATTTACGCCACCATTAAATTCTTTTTATACACATTCTTAGGTTCGGTATTGATGCTGGTGGCTTTGTTATACCTCTATTCACAAGCAGACAGTTTTGCCATCTTAGACTTCCATAAATTAATCATTCCCCTAGATATACAAAAATTTATCTTCCTAGCATTTTTTGCTGCGTTTGCCGTCAAAGTGCCGATGTGGCCCGTCCACACATGGTTACCTGACGCACACGTTGAAGCACCCACCGGCGGCTCTGTGATTTTAGCCGCTATCATGTTGAAATTAGGTGCTTATGGTTTTTTACGTTTTAGCCTACCTATTACACCAGATGCTAGCCGAGAATTAGATTGGTTTATCATAGGCTTATCTCTAATTGCTGTAGTATACATTGGCTTTGTCGCACTGATGCAGCAAGATATGAAGAAATTAATTGCCTATTCCTCAATTTCTCACATGGGATTTGTCACTTTAGGCTTTTTTATCGCGTTTAAAATCTTAGCCAACCCTGATTTAACCAATGAAGCCGCAATGACAACGGCAACCATGGGCATAGAAGGGGGTATTGTGCAAATGATTTCGCATGGCTTTATTTCTGGTGCATTATTCCTTTGTGTTGGCGTGTTGTACGATCGTTTGCACTCACGTCAAATTGCAGACTACGGCGGTGTTGCTAACGTAATGCCCAGATTTGCCTTATTTGCAGTACTATTTGGAATGGCAAATTCTGGTTTACCGGCAACATCGGGTTTTGTCGGCGAATTTTTAGTGATATTAAGTAGTTTTCAAGCCAATTTCTGGATTGCTTTCTTAGCAGCGATGACATTGATTTTGGGTGCAGCTTATACCTTATGGATGATTAAACGCGTTATTTTTGGCAAAATTGGCAATGACAAAGTTGCCACCCTGACAGATATTAATGCGCGCGAAACTTTCTTTTTAACAGTATTAGCAATTGCTGTCTTGTTTTTTGGACTTTATCCCGCTCCACTATTAGACGTTATGCACACGACTGTACAAAATTTACTAGTGCATATTGCTCAATCGAAAGTTATTTAGATAACGGTGAGTGCACGGTTATTCCATGCACTCCATAATTGATTTAACAACACCACTTAATTAATAGGCGTTAGGAAGGAAAAATTAATCATGAATTTGGGATTTGAATCAACAGATATAATAACACTATTACCAGAAATATTTTTATTAACAATGGCTTGCTTTATCTTGGTGGTTGACGTGTATTTGCCAGAAAAATTGCGTCATTTAACTTATCAGTTAGCACAAGGCACATTAGTGGGCACGCTATTGTTAGTTATTTCAATATATCCAAGCAGTTTAACGCTTGCCATGGATAACATGTTTATTAATGATGCCATGGGTGCTTTATTAAAACTTGTCATTTTAGCTATTGTTTTTGTTGTATTTTTATATTCTCGCAGCTATTTACAAGTCCGTAATATCCTAAAAGGCGAATACTTTGTGTTAGGGTTATTTGCGACTTTGGGTATGTTGATCATGGTATCTGCCCATAATTTATTGATTATTTACCTAGGCTTAGAATTAATGTCGCTGTCATTATATGCTATGGTAGCTATGCACCGTGATTCTGCTCAAGCCGCTGAAGCTGCAATGAAATATTTCATTTTAGGCGCATTAGCTTCAGGTATGTTATTGTATGGTATGTCAATTTTATATGGTGTCACCGGTAATTTAGATTTAGCCGCCATCGCTACAAACATTAGTGATGCAGACAGCAACAAACATACAGCTTTAGTATTTGGATTAGTATTTATTGTGATTGGCTTAGCCTTTAAACTGGGCGCAGTTCCTTTTCATATGTGGATTCCAGATGTATATCAAGGTGCACCCACAGCAATCACTTTATTCATCAGTTCAGCCCCAAAAATAGCGGCGTTTGCTATCTTAATGCGACTATTAGTCGATGGATTATCCAGCCTTTATGTTGATTGGCAAGGCATGTTGATTTTATTATCCATTTTATCAATGGCAACCGGTAATATCATCGCCATTGCTCAAACAAATATCAAACGCATGTTTGCTTATTCAACGATTTCACACGTTGGTTTTTTAATGCTAGGTGTTTTATCTGCTAATCAAGCAGGTTACGCAGCTTCTTTATTTTATATCATTACCTACTCCTTAATGGGATTAGGTGGTTTTGGCATGATTTTATTACTCAGTCGTGTAGGGTTTGAAGCTGAAAATTTAGACGATTTCAAAGGACTGAACGAACGCAGTCCGTGGTATGCATTTATCATGTTGATTTTAATGCTATCTATGGCAGGTGTTCCACCGTTACTTGGTTTTTGGGCAAAATGGTCAGTACTCAACCAAGTGATACAAGCGGGTTTTATCTGGTTAGCCGTGTTAGCCGTGCTATTTGCTGTAATTGGTGCTTTTTATTATTTACGGATTATCAAATTAATGTACTTTGACAAATCAGAAGATCGTACGCCCATTGAAGCGAATATGGATATGAAAATTACTTTGAGTATCAATGGATTAATTATCTTATTTTTAGGTTTAATGCCAGATATGCTTATGGCTAAATGTTTAAAAGTATTACAGGTATTAATATAAATGATGGAAGAGTATAGTAGCCTTGTGATTCAAATAGCTATACTCTAACTTAAATTATACGCTACTCGTTTCAATGTTCACCTAAAGGATTCTATAAATAAAAATCAATTCTCTCATGACACTGGTTGGTATAGTTGGCATTACAACAAGTCAGCAGTCATTAGCAAACGATGAAAATCCATTAATTAAAGGTATTACTTTAAGTGGTGCTATTGAAGTTCAAGCCAATCATGTAACCGACTATGAAGATATTAAAACCAGTGATATTCAAGTAGCGACAGCTGAAATTGTGATTGATGCACAAGTACATGAATGGGCAAAAGCACACTTATTGTTTTTATTTGAAGAAGATGCGACTGATCCACCAGAATTTGATGAAGCGTATATCACTTTAGGCAATACCAACATTTCGCCTTTCTATTTTTCCATTGGACGCATGTACCTTTTTGGCGAATATGACACGATGATGGTCTCTGATCCTTTAACCCTAGAATTAGGAGAAACCCGTGAAACCGCTGCACAAATTGGTTTTATATCCAACGGTTTATATGGTTCATTAGCCGTATTTAATGGCGATACCAAAAAAGGTGCAGATGATACAATTGAAAATTTCACTGCAACATTAGGATTTAGCAATGAAACTGACAGTATGAATTATGATTTTGCTGTGGATTATACGAGTAATCTTGCAGAATCCGGTAGTGTCATGGATACCGTTAGTAACACTGAAGACCTAGTAGACTACGTTTCTGCGGTAACCTTGCGTGGTAACTACAATTTTGGACCTTTCAGCATTGCCGGACAATACTTAACCGCAATTGACAAATTTGATCTTGCTGATCTCACATTTAACGGACAAGAAGCACAACCAAAAGCATGGGCAATTGAAGGCGGTTATCAGTTTGAAATGATGGGTAAAGAAAGCACTTTTGCCCTAGGCTATCAAGGTACTGAAGAAGCTTTAGCCTTAGCACTACCTAAAGAACGTTATTTAGCAACCTTATCTACAGAAATTATGAAGAACACTTCACTGTCACTAGAATGGGCGCATGATACTGATTATGATATTGAAGAGGGTGGTACTGGAAATAATGCTGATGCAATTACATTTCAAGTTGCTATAGAATTTTAAAATTACCCAATTACTTGATAAATACAAGTTCGACGTAAGAATTATTTAGAGATTTTAAAATTAACTTTCTTACATCGAACTTTCAGATTACTTCAGTGGTGGCAATGTGGTAACACTCACTTGAGAATTTGATTGACCTAACAATTTCAACTCCTTAGCAACTACATAAGAGACACGAATTAGCGATCCACCGCTTTGAATGCGATCATTAATAATAACAGTTGCGCTTTCATCATTGGCTAAATGAGTAATTCTCACCCGACTTCCAAAAGGCAAACTGGCGTGTGCAGCAGTTTTACCGTATAGATCATAAATTTCTCCACTACCTGTTTCCAACCCATGATCTGCTAATTGATACCAAGTTGCCGATCCAGTTGCACTATAACGAACATAAGGTGTTGGGGCGACAACAGGTGTAACTTTTGCTGGTTTTTCTACAGTCGTAGTTTGAGAGGGAAGCGTGTTAGTTGTTGATGGTGGTGGTACGGTTCTTGGTGCTGTAGTACAGGTTATTAACGTAGTGATTAAAATCAGACAAGTACTTAATAATTTAATAGTTTTCATGATAAACTGCCGCAATTTCTTGTGCCAATTGATAAACTGCCATCGCATAGCGATTAGAACGATTATAACGAGTAATTACATAAAAATTAGGAAATCCAACCCAGTAAGCAACACCTAAATCTGTTTTAAGGTCAATTAATATGCCCAATGTATTGTCAGGCACATCGCCATAGAATAATAATCCCTGTTCCTTCAAAGTTTGTAAACTGTATTTCGGCTCATATTCCAAAGCCAATAATGTGTCAGCCGCCGTTTGATCACGGACTTGTGCAGCCATAATTACGGGTTCTCCGGCTTGCCAACCATAATTATCTCGATGTTTAAGATAATTTGCCACACTACCTATCGTATCGGTGGGGTTTGTCCAAATATTGCGTTTCCCATCTCCATCAAAATCAATAGCATAGTTACGAAAACTGCTAGGCATGAATTGCGGCAAACCCATTGCACCCGCATAAGAACCGGTTAAAGCCAAGGGATCAGCATTTTCTTCACGCGCCAATAACAAAAATTCTTCCAATTCTTTACGAAAAAAATCAGCTCGTTGTTTAGAATTAAAAGCTAAAGTAGTCAACGCGTCCATCACACGGTAACCACCAGTATTTTTTCCATAAATGGTTTCAACGCCGATAATACCCATAATAATTTCAGGCGGTATACCATAAGCTGATTCTGCACGTTGCAGTGCCCGTGCATTTTGTTGCCAAAAATTAACGCCTGCTTCAATGCGATCTGCAGTCAAAAACTGAGCTCGATAAGGGTCCCAAGCAGCTAATATCCTTTTATTAGAAGAAGATTTAGGACGATCAATCAATTTAACAATACTTTTACGAATTTTAACTTGCTGAAATAAATCTGTTAATGAATTTTGATTAAAAGCATGACGATTTGCCATTTCACGAATAAAATCATTAATTTCAGCACTTTGTGCAGCAAAAACAGACGAAGACAACATCAACAATAAACCGGTAAGAAAAAAAAGTTTTATTATAGGTATCATTGTAAAAATATTAATTATAGTAGTAAATGAATGTAAATTTCCCCCTTTAAATTAAGGAGGAAAGTTGTCTTACTGCATGTTCTGGAAATCATTCAATCTTTGAGCATCATCACTTGTATGAAAGATTTAATTGCCCCTGCTTCATTAAAAGCAATTACTAAATCCCCATAAGGTTCGTAACCTTCCTTAATTTTCTCGTTCACTGTTTTAACTAATTGTTTATCATAAGCTTCTACAACAGTAATATATTTTTCTCCCATTATTGGCATCCTATTAAAAGTAATTTATTTTTCAGATGATTACTAATATGTGCTAATAAATTAGCTATAAAAATAATAACTTATTTTAAGTTTAAATATTCTTTGGTTATTATTTTTGTCTTCAAATATTGCTGTCTATCTATTAGAGTATTTTACCAAAAATATAATAAAATTATGAGTTATTTTCTGTTACCGGAGTTAATAATTGTTAATATTTATAAGACTATAAACACAGTATAATATACCAAGAACGCAAAAAATATCAATTATGTAGACGCTTTTACCAAGGTAAGAGCATTAAAACTTAAAATTAAACATAAGCTTAGCACAATAGGTATCCGGCAATTCTCAATTTAATCATGTACAATAACAATATTATTATAACTAATTAAAGATAAAGGCTATAAGTAAATTCAAAGCATTTTTCTAATAGAATTGGGGGTATTTAATTTGTAAAGATATGATTTAGTTAAATAAATACCGAGTTTAAAATTATTGATATTTGAGATAATTCATGGCAAAAAAAAAGGGGGAATTATTCCCCCTTTCTAATTTTTAGGTGATTTTTAAACGCATCTGAATCGGTCTATTATTGCATTTTGTCTTCAACATCAGCTTCTTCATCAGCTTCGTCTGTTGCATTTATTTCTTCTTCATCAGTTTCTGTTTCACTTTCATCTTCGTCCGTCATGCCCATTTCATCAGCTTCATCTATTGCTTCCATTTCATCTTCAGGCATTGTTGCAGGCGTAGGTTGTTGACTTTCCATATAAATGTTGAAGAGAGATTGTGCAGCTTCATTCATCGTAGGTTGCCCGTCTTTGACACTGGCTTCTACATTGACTTTGTAATTGCCTTCTGCCTCTGTCACTGGTATTTTGTATTGATCAATCAAAGCCTTCAACATGTTTTCCGCTTCTTTCAGATCACCTGCAGTTTCTGTTGTCAACATTTTTAATAAAGTTGCTTTATTCACAGTGAAAATCATGTTGGTATGTGCCAATAATGCAGCCAACAATGTTTTTTCATCTAAACCAGTGGCTTTTTTACCATCTAAGCCTATCGTCATTTGACCGTCAATAGTGCCTTGTTTGCTATTAATTAACAATTTGGTGATCGCTAATTCAGGTGAATCAGCCAATATTTGAGGTAATACTTCCATTGCTTTACCCATAATAGCTAACATCATTTGATCGGCAATTTCTTCTGGGTTAGCTACATTTTTCATGACTTCTGTGGCTGTATTTTGTATGGCAAGCAAGGAAGGCGCATTCAAATTGTGAAACTCAATATTACCGGTGTAGTTGAGATCAACTGCTTCATCCATAGTAATTTCAGCAGGGACTAAAAGTTGTTCTAAGCTACTGTTAATACTATAGTTGATTAAATTTCCATTTTCACTACCATCAAAGGAGACAACGAAATTTTTCATGCTAATCGTTGCGCCTTTTTCAACAAGCGTGAATTCTCCTAGGCTAAATTTGCCCGGGCTGATGTCAATGCCTTGCGAACTGAGTTTTTCAACAGCACTGATGATAATATTTTGAAAAACAACTTCAGTGCCTTCTTCAAGTACTTTGAAGTTAGAAAGATTAAAATCGAGTTTGCTGGGCATTAAGGCAGCATTTAAATCTCCGCTTGCACTGATTTTACCAATATTCAGTGTGTTGGTTTTTTCTATAAAGTCAAATCCAGCCGATGTTAAGGCTGTAATAAACTTTTCTCTTGTACTATCAAAAGTGACGTTGCCCGAAATTTCACCTAAATTAAACTGAACATTTTGTTTTTTGTCATCCACTTTGAAAGTCGGTAACATAATATCGCTTTTGCCGGCACCTGTGGCGTCTACTGTCGTTGTGATAGTTAACGTAGGTAATTTACCGATTTCTTTTTCGCCTTCGGGTGGGAGTATGATGTTAATTTGCGTGGTAATTTTACCAGCACCAGTTTGTGATTTGATAGGTGCTGCTACATGTTCAAGCAATAGCTTTAGGGAAGCCATTGGATCATTTTCCAATTTATCAAAAGGTAGATCAACTCTTTCTTCTGAAACAGTAGCGTCTCCAGTTTGGTGTTGTAAGATAAAGCTCAGTGCATTTTCATCAAACGCTTTATTAATCGTCTGAGATGTGATGACTGTTGTAGTCGGTGCGGCTACGTTATCAACAGCCCACAACAACGGTGTTGCAAGGCTAAGAGAACCTACCAATACACCAACAGTTGTTAGGCGCAATACTTTATTCATAATTTGTTATTTCCTCAGTTAGGTGGGTTTGAAGCAATCAACTTAGTATAATCTATAATAATATCAATAAAATAAAAAGTAGATAAAGTTATTTGATGTATAGCATAATAACGTAATTTTTGATAAATTATTCTCAGATAATGTAAGTTCTGCGTAAAAAATTATTTTAAACCATTTTCGTGGTAAAAGGAAAAAATATGTCTCAGCATACAAAAATTTTATTAGAAGAATCAGAGATTCCGACGCATTGGTATAACGTTATTGCTGATATGCCCAATCCGCCTTCTCCGTATCTTGCTCCAGATGGTACGCAAGTACCTGCTGATGCCATGATGGCAATTTTTGCGCCAGATTTGGTAGAACAAGAATTTTCAACGCAACGATGGATTGAAATTCCTACTGAAATTAGAGAAATCTATCGTTTATGGCGTCCATCTCCCTTATTTAGAGCGCAACGTTTAGAAACGATATTGGGTACACCGGCAAAAATTTATTATAAATATGAAGGGGTAAGCCCATCGGGTTCGCACAAATCTAATTCTGCAATCGCACAAGCGTATTATAATAAAATCGCAGGTATTACACGTTTAACCACAGAAACCGGTGCTGGACAGTGGGGTTCTGCATTATCGTTAGCAGGTAGTATGTTTGGTTTAACGGTTCGCGTTTATATGGTAAAAGTCAGCTATGATCAAAAACCTTTTCGACGTTCGATGATGCAAACTTGGGGCGCAGAAGTTTTACCCAGTCCAACTACATTAACTGAATCGGGACGGACTATTTTGGCAAATGATCCGCATAGCCCGGGTTCATTAGGTATTGCAATTTCAGAAGCGGTGGAAGAGGCAGCATCACGTAAAGATACAAATTATACTTTAGGATCAGTGCTTAACCATGTTTTACTGCATCAAACTGTTATTGGATTAGAAACACGCAAACAATTAGAAAAAGTGGGCGATTATCCTGATATTATTTTTGCACCTTGCGGAGGAGGTTCCAACGTCGGCGGCATGATGTTTCCATTCTTAGCAGATAAAGCAGCGGGTAAACAAATTCGCTTAGTTGCAGTTGAACCTACTTCTTGTCCAACTTTAACACGTGGACGATATGCTTATGATTATGGCGATTCAATGGGTTTAACGCCATTGATGAATATGTATACATTGGGACATGATTTTATGCCACCGGGTATTCATGCAGGTGGATTGCGCTATCATGGTGATTCTGCTCTAGTTTCACAACTTTATCATGAAGGTATTTTAGAAGCGCAAGCCGTTGCCCAATTAGCTACGTTTAAAGCCGGTATTCAATTTGCCAAAGCAGAAGGTATTATCCCAGCCCCCGAATCTAATCATGCGATTTGTGCGGCGATTGATGAAGCATTACGTTGCAAAGAAACCGGTGAAGCTAAAACGATTTTATTCACATTATCAGGACATGGACATTTTGATATGAGTGCTTATGATAAGTATTTGAATAATGAATTAGACGATTTAATTTATCCAGAAGCAGCATTACAGGCTTCTTTAAGTAATTTACCAATCGTATCAAGTTGATGGACAACTAATGATATAATGAATTGCTTGCAGTTTTGAAGTTATCTTTGTTAAAAAGCAATCAACAAGCGACCAACATTGTTGTTTTTACGAAGCACATTTTTAAGGAGAAGTATTAATCTATGTCCACCCAAAATGCGTCAGCTCAACAAATTGCCGTATTGGAACAAAAATATGACCTCTTGAATAAAACACAAGAAGAAGTGCGCCAAATACTGAACACCAAAGCAGAGTTGGAGCGTCAAGTTTTATTACAACGCTTAGATGCACGGTTAGAAACAGAATTACAAGCAGTCAGATTAAAGTTAGGACAACAAAAGAAAAATCTAGGCACTGGAGAATTGTACGGTGTACCCAAGTTGCCAGATGGATATGAAGTTTTATCAAATACTTTCAATGCGATGAAAAGTAAATTGGTCAGCAAACGCAACGATGAAGAATTAAAACCCTTACTTATTTTACAGGCAGAAAGTGGTATGGGTAAATCTGCGTTAGTTGCGGCTTTAGCACAAGATGCGGATGTACGTCGCACTTTTCCTGATGGAATTTATTGG
Organism: Thiomargarita sp.; assembly: GCA_020721045.1. Classification (GTDB taxonomy): domain Bacteria; phylum Pseudomonadota; class Gammaproteobacteria; order Beggiatoales; family Beggiatoaceae; genus DYNN01. The sequence continues at coordinate 15,089 of DYNN01000043.1, forward strand.
GTTACTATTGGTCAAGATGCTGATTTAGTGGCACATCAACTGGGATTTATCCATCAATTGGGTGCGACCGTGCCTGAATTTATTGATTTGGAAGTGGGTACTGAACATTTACGCCGTTTATGTGCTACACGTGTTAGCTTGGTAATTTTCGATGATGCTGTTGATGCGCAGGACCTATTGTCGTTTAATGTATCCAGTGAAACTTGCCAAGTGATCGTCACGACAAGTGATAATGAACTTGTTGATATTATTAAATATTTTATTCAAAATGCGCAAAATTTTACGCTTGCACCACTGAGCGTAGAACAAGCGACAGCATTTTTTATCAAACAGTTAAATAATAAAGAAATAACTTCTAATTCAGTTCCGCCTATTGTTGACGTTATCATTCAAGCGTGCGACTATTCAATTTTATCTATCAAATATATGGCTAATTTGATGCGTTCAAAACCGGTGAAACAATGGGAAGAATGGGTTGATCGTTTACAAAATCCTGATCTTGATTTTCCGGAAAAATATCCACAGCATTTGATGCAATCTTTACATTTAAACGTTGAAGATTTAGGCGAAGAAAGTGAATATTACTTAGCATTAGCCGTTTTTGCCGATTATACCCATATTCCACAGTCATTAGTGTTGATGTTATGGCGTTATCTCTATCAAGTATTAGACGATCAAGGATTTACTTTTATCAAAGAATTGACAGAAAAAGGGCTAATACAAGTCGATGGAATTTCTAGAAAACATCATATTTCCTTACAAACTTTTCAACGTGATTATCTATTAGAAGAATCTGACCTTGATAAACTACACAGTCATTTACTTGCTATTTATCGTCGTCATTGCGGACAACATGGTTGGGTGAGTGGCACTAATGATGGCTACTTTTTCCAAAATTTATGCTTACATCTATATAATGCAGGAAGAATTAACGAATTACGCTCGTTATTGACAGATTTTGATTGGATGTATAACAAATTGAAAGTAACCAGTTTACATGATTTACTTAATGATTACGAATGGTTAGAAGATGATCAAGTGATTGGAGCGATTAAACACGCATTATATGACGCTGCGACAGTGTTATTAGATGACAAAAAACAACTACCTGTTCAATTGCTAGATGCATTGTGGCCCAAAAGGAATTTATCACAAGATATGCAAGCTTTGTTAAATCAAGCGCAAGAACTGGTACCAGACTGGAATTGGCAACCTCTATTTCCTGAATAACTCACCTTACGCATATGTAGGGTCAATAGCATTAAGTTAAGGAAATTTTGCTTCCCCCTTTACCAAAGGGGGATTGAGGGGGATTTTTTATATTTCAATTGCTTAAATCCCCCCTGCCCCCTTTAAAAAAGGGGGGAAACGCTTAACTTAATGGCATTGATATGTAGGGTGTATAAGCGCAGCGTCATACACCGATTTTTGGAACTCTCATGCTTCTTGGTGCATGACGCTGCGCTTATACACCCTACACGAGTTCTCCGTGTGCAAACTTTATAAAATAAATATATTCAACATGTTAGAAAATCAATTGCTCCATTCATCACATCAACCGGTATTATTGACAGAAGTATTAACCGCCTTACAAATACAACCGGATGGGTCGTATTTAGATTGTACCTATGGACGTGGTGGGCATAGTCGTGCCATTCTTTCACAACTGGGTAATAATGGAAAATTGATTGCTTTTGATCAAGACCCAGAAGCTATAGAAAATGCACAACAATTACAACAGCTTGACTCACGTTTCACGATTATTCACAGCTCCTTTGATCAACTAAAAGCGCAATGTCAACAACAAAATATATTTAATAAAATCAATGGCATATTGCTAGATTTAGGTGTATCTTCTCCCCAATTGGATAATGCCGATCGTGGTTTTAGCTTTATGAAAGACGGACCTTTAGACATGCGCATGAATCCACAAATTGGTGAAAGTGTTGCCCAATGGTTAGCCAAAGCAAAAGTTGCGCAAATTACTGAAATACTTAAAATATATGGTGAAGAACGTTATGCTAAACGCTTAGCTAATGCCATTGTCGCAGCGCGCACAGAAACACCTTTGCTAACCACGAAACAATTAGCTAACATTATCGCCACAGCACATCCAGCTTGGGAAAAAGACAAACATCCAGCGACACGTTCTTTTCAAGCATTGCGTATTTTTATTAATCAAGAATTACAACAATTACAAACAACATTGCCACAAGCTATTGAAACTTTAGCACCTTTAGGACGTTTAGCCGTGATTAGCTTTCATTCTTTAGAAGATCGCATTGTCAAACGTTTTATGCGTGATCAAGCCAAAGGTACTCATTTCCCTCCCAATTTACCAATACCCGCTGCCATGATGAAACCGAATTTAAGCATTGTGGGAAAACCGATTTATCCCTCCGATCAAGAAATTAGAGCAAATCCAAGAGCAAGAAGTGCTGTTTTACGTATTGCAGAAAAATGCGAATGAAAACTTGTAACAACGTAAACGACTATTTTTCATCTTTAGCCCAACGATTAGTTGATATAACAGCAATATGGCTAAAAACAAAAATTCCTATAAAATCAAAGAGTAAATCCATTAAATCAAAGCTACGATGAGCAATAAAAAATTGTGATAATTCTTCAAGCATCACCAAAGTAGCCACAATAGCACTTCCTTGTAAGACTGAATAATTGAAAACAGTTATTTTTTTGCATTGCAAACTCAGATTGACCACCAATGCCAATAAACCAATTAAAATAAAATGACCTAATTTGTCGCTATAAGGAATTTGATGAACGAATTTAAATACATAGCCATATTGTCCAGAATCTGCCATAGCAATAATAACGATAATAATAATGATATAAATCAATGCAAGCCAACGCATATTATATTTTCCGCGTATAAGTGTCTTTTTTATCAGTTATCAACGAGATAGCCGACAGTTGTTCTTGCGCTAAAATCAATGCAGCAGAATCTAATTCGCCTTGTCCAGCACCTACTAACGTGTTGAAATATTGCGTCGTTAGGGCAATACCCGGAAGCGCAATACCCAATTCGTGAGCAATTTGCATCACTATGCGTAAATCTTTTTGGTGCAATTTTATTTTAAATCCGGGGGTAAAATCGTGATCTAACATACGTTGTCCATGTAATTCTAAAATGCGACTGTAAGCAAATCCGCCCAATAAGGCTTGACGTACATTTGCGGGATCAACACCGGCTGCTTTAGCTAAAATTAAAGCTTCGCCAACGGCTGTTAGTGTTTGAGAAATAACGACTTGATTGCAGGATTTGGCAATTTGACCCGCGCCATGATCACCGATATGCACGATATTTTTCCCTAACACATGAAGTAGTGATAAAGCGCGTTCAAATTGTTCCACTTTTCCACCCACCATAATTGATAGAGTGCCATCAATTGCGCCTCGTTCACCACCGGAAACAGGTGCATCTAATAGGTGAATTTGTTGTTCAGCCAGTTTTGCCGCTATCATGCGTGTCGTTGAAGCGGCGATAGTACTCATATCAATGACTAATTTTCCTGCTGTTGCACCATGAATAATACCTTTTTCGCCTAAAATCACTTGTTCTACATCGGGTGTATCAGCTACCATGGTAAAAATAATATCAGTTTGTTCAGCGACTGATTGGGCGGAATTACAGGGAGTTGCGCCGGCTGCGATCAGAGATTGCATCATTTCAGCGCGTCGTGCATATACCCATAGTGAATAACCGGCTTTGCATAAATTGAGTGCCATAGGTTGACCCATGATACCCAAACCGATAAAACCAATTTTTTCCATATGTTATTTCTCCATAAATTTAGCTTAATACAATAGCGTGAGTTCAATATAAGGATATAATATAACATTTTGAATCTAAAATCTAAATTTGCTCGTTATTCAATTTCATTTGGTAATGCTTGTTATTTTTCTACTCTAGGACATTTAATATGAATACTGAAGATAAAATCACTACCTATCTTGCTGATGAAACTAAGTTGTATCAAGATTGGTATCAATTGGTTATTAATAATAATCAAGATAGCGAATTGCAACCAATTGGCTTTTTTCCTTCATCAGAGGAATTAAAAGCAATGGTACAAAAGTGGTGGTTGCAACTCTATGATAAAAATAGAGTATTGGTCAAGACTTTATTTTGCAAAACACCTTTACGTAATGGAGAAACCGCGTGTACTTGGTGGAAGCGTATCAGAGAATTTTCTCACGAATCACGTGACTTGATCATTGCCATCACTGTTGATTTAGCGTTAGCCCATTTATTTCATCCTTCTCATATTGAGGTAGCAGTGACTATGATTGTCATTAATCATCAGCTAGATATCTTGTGCGAAGATGAAGATTGTGGACAGTAATTCAACTTCTGCGTTATTAGAGCGTGCCGTTTTTAAGTTGTTAGTGGGCGAACAATTTAAAGGCACTGCTTTTTTTATTAGTCCAGATTACTTACTGACTGCTTATCATTGTATTGGGGATTTTATTGATGAGCATGAATTGTATGTAAAAAACGCAACTTATGGAAAATTGCATGTGCGTTTTGAGCGAGATAAATCGTTTAAGAATCATGAAATTGATATCGCCGTATTAAAATTAGTTGATCCTATTCTGATTGCTGATTATTTACCTTTGGGTTTAATCAATGGAAATCATAAAGATGAAGTGATAGCTATCGGTTATCCGGCTGAAATATTGAGTGTGATACCCGGCAGAATTCATGGTTTTCCAGAGAAATATCCACAGATGTTTTTTAATAATGTGATGAAAGCAGAAGGTCAAAGTGGCGGACCCGTTTATCATCTTGCAACACAACGGGTTGTGGGATTGGCGTTAAATGTTTATCGACCAGAAGTTGTTAAGGAGGGTGGTTTAGCGGGGCGATTTGATAAATTGTTTGAACAATGGCAAGAATTAACTATGCTTAATCAACAGAGTATTGAGAAATGGGAAGAACGTTTGCCAAAGGATCAATTAATGAAATGGTCAAAATGGTATGGTATAGTGATTGGAATAATTATCGTGTTGTTAGTGATAGGATTTATCTTTTCTGGAAAGCAAAAAACTGAAGGAGATTGTAGTCCTATCGTAGATAAAACAACAGGTAATGTTTCGCTTGATTGTTCTATTGGAACGACTTCTAAAGACTGATTTATCACCCCCTAATCTCTCCTTATCTAAGGGGGTTGGGGTGGTTAAAAATATTTAACTATAGAGAGGTTTTTTTATGCGAGTGATTTTAACTGTTTCAATGAACGAACTTAATCAGGAATTCATTGAATTACTACAAACATTACTTAACAAAAATGCAGAAATTATTATTAGAAAAGAATCTGTTACATTAGAAGAATATGATCGAAATATTCCACTAGAACATGTGATGCAAGAATTCTCTAATAATTCTTATTCACCAGAATTTCTTGCTGATTTAGAACGAGGACTAAAAACCTCATCGGTTTATACTTAAGCCTTAATTATTTTTTTATATTCCACAGTTATCAGAAAATATCTAATTCTAACAATTCGTAACGCAAAGACTCTTTGAAAATAACTATTGAAATCAATCAAATTAGTATTTTCGCAATTTAGTTAAGTGTGAGGTATCATTTTGCTAATTTTCGGTCAAAATCTTTTTGACAGATTATTTATAATTGTACTTAGGGAGTAGTTAGCATGAAAGTAACTCATAAAATTATCACTAAAATTGTCTTACCCGACGCGCCACAAACGACTGTCAATCAAAACTATACCATACACATGTATCAACCCATCGTGATTATTTCGCAAGAGATGAGCTTAAAACAAGATGAATTGCTGCGTGACAAAGGAAGGGAAGATATTGTTGAATTCAGACTTGGAATATGGGGCATATCGGTCAATCTTAAAGAAATTTGGCGACGGATTCGGCGATGGATGGTGAATAAATAAATTTACTAATCACTACTTACTCGTTCCCATGCGTTGAGCTTGTAAAAGAACCTCATTTTTTGGATTTTCGAGGACGTAAAATCAATGAGTTACGAACGAAAAATGACTAAATTTTGGAGTTATTTTACAGCCTCGTTACGTGGGAACGCATCATATCTTAGCAAAGATGCTCAAAAAAGGGTAGCCCGCGTAGGATGTGCTGAACATCGTGAAGCGCATCCTACGTGGACTTATGATCTTTGGCAAGCGGAACAACAACCACGGCAACATGTAGCACTCTTGAAAGCTATTGCATAATCTACATCAACGCTTTTACAGAATTCTAATTCATTGAATCACAGGAGATTGTAAATTGGTAACCCGTTTAAGACGTGTCAATAGTATTTGCCAATCTACTTGTTGATTATAACCTACCATATCAATACGTGGTAATCCACCGCCTTATAAATAATGATTTTGGCTCGCTCTCACGCAACATAAATAGCCATTTTTGCGTTACAATACTCGTATTTTCTCACTTTATTTACAAGGATGCTTATATGATAAGTAAAAAATTCCAATTATTACGCGGTTTTACGTTGATCGAATTGCTAATCGTGATGGCGATTGTGGGAATGTTAGCGGCATTGGTCGGTCCTACTATTTTTGATAAATTCTTTCGTGCACAACGAGATGCAGCAAAAGCACAAATTAGTAATATTGAAGGCGCGTTAGATCAACATCGAATGGATACTTTTAAATATCCGCAAACTTTAGAAGGCTTAATTAAAAATACGACGGGTAAATCAACTTGGCAAGGTCCTTATTTGAAAAAAGGTTTGCCAAAAGACCCTTGGGGTAATGATTACCAGTATAAATATCCTGGTAGTAGTGGACATGATTATGACTTATTTTCATTTGGTTCTGATGGTAAGCAAGGCGGTGAAGCAGATGATGCGGATGTAGTGAGTTGGGAATAATCAAACGTATTACCGTAAATTTGTGGTAATCATACGGCGCAATGCGCTAACGTTATTGCGCCCTATAAATGACTATTTAATATTACGATAAATCAGCTAAAGAAAACGGTTGGTCGTTAATTTGTAAAATACCCTGTTTTAATACAAAATGACTCATATAATTACCTGATTCTTCAATGAAAAGTTTTTTATCAATCCACGTATTTACTAAATATTCAATCTGCGCTGACTCTATGGGTTGTTTCACTACGTTTTGCTTAAGCAACAATTGGTTAGCCAAGTTGTACACCATAGCCCGTGGTAGATAAATTTTCATTTCTCCCTCTAATGCATTGAATAATAAACTGTGTTCAAATAAAGCCAATGCAGGAAATTTATCTAGTTTTATTCTAAAATTTGCTCTAATATCACCTTCTGGTGTGTTTAACTGTAAATGTTTGACCACTAATTCCGGTTTGTTTCCTAATACTGAAAAACCATGTTGTAATGAAGTATTAAATAAGGTTTGTTTTGCTTGTTGTTCAGAAAAATTAGCTTGTAAATCAGTCACAAATTGACTCACAATTGATTCGATTGCATCAATTGGTAGCTGGTGTATTTCTAAGTCAATGTGTCCGGGTCCATAATTTTTACCTTCAACTTGAATTTGTTTAATTTTACTTTGTAACATCAGAGTTAAATTATTGTTTTCAATAATATTATTATCACTACTTATTTCCAAATCGGTGATTTCAAGCGGCACATTATTTTCGGTGTATTGCAAGTGTGAAAAGTTTAATTTTCCCGATGGTAATGCTTGATCCGTTATTTTAATATCAAAATTCATATTTTCAGCGGATAATTTAATGATATGATTGATAAATTGAAAATAAGAAATATTAAAATCTGTTTGTAGTGATTTTAAAGTTTGCGCAAAAATATCTTGATGAAAAGTGATAGTGCCTAATAAACCTTGCCATTGCCATTGTATTTTATCATTTTGAATCATTAAAGCGGGCATAGTGATTTGACTTGTACCTTGTCCATTCGCTTGTATTGCCGTATCAACAGTGACTAAATTTTGATGTTCTGTCTCATAAATTAAGGCTGGATAAATAGCAGAATCAACATGGAGTTGCGAGTGAATCGTGGTAGAACGCAGTGGTAGAAAACCGTGTGCAATATCGTGGTTTAAGGTAATAAAAGCCGGTTGTTTCGTCATTTCTGGCGTTTCCACACTTAATACCGATTTTGCCTGCGAACCAAACCAACCACGGGTATATTGACTATTGACCAATTTGATTGAAGGTGGTAGTTTAATTTGTTGGTTAAAATGAGAAAATTGCTGTTCTGCACCAATGCCTGTTAAATAAGGAATGGTGAGCAAGCCAATACCAAAGAATAATATAATGGTAAATAATAGATTTTTGAGCATTGTTTAACGATCGTTTGTTATGAACTAGGTGAAATAGTGTAGCAGAATTTATGTGCCTTGACTTTAAAGATAAAAATTTATGAACGCTATGAAAATGTATTGTTTACCCTTTGCGGGTGGAAATAGTTATTCCTATCGCGCTTTTCAAGAACATGTTGTTTTTAATGAATTATTTTCTATCACCTCAATTGAATTGCCCGGACGTGGACGACGTATTAGAGAGGCTTTGTTGGAAGATATTGAATTATTAACAGATGATGCGCTGCAACAATTGTTGAAATTTGATCTCACTCAACCCTATGTTATTTATGGTCATAGTATGGGTGCGTTGTTGGGTTATTTGATAACTAAACGATTGATTAAAAAACAATTACCTTTACCGCAACATCTATTTTTTAGCGGTTGTGCAGCACCCCCTTTTATGACACAAACTACAATTAAATCTGATTTATCGCCAATTGAATTTACGCAAATGTTGAGAGATTTAGGCGGTTGTCCGTCGGAAATTTTGGACGATCCGCAGTTATTCGAGTTTTTTGCACCCGTGTTACGCGCTGATTTTAAAGCTGTAGAAGTGTATAATTATCAAGCAGATACACCATTTAATATTGGTATGACGGTGTTAACGGGTGATCAAGACAGTGAAACGCCAAAAAATTACGCCGCTGAATGGCAGAAAGAAACGACACAACCGATTTTTATGCAAGAATTTAAAGGCGAGCACTTTTTTATTTTCAATTACTTAGATGAAATCGCGGCTATTTTTAAACAACAGTTATCAAAATGATCACTCTTTGTTTACGGTAGATTGCGAATTCATGAGTGTTTGTTTTAATTGAGCAATATATTCATCTATGTGGACAGGATAGGGTTGTGGACTGTCAAAGCGCGTATAGTGTTCAGGACAAAAAGCGAGTTGTTCTTGTACGCGTTGTCGAATTTCGATTAATGAAGGCGTTGCACAAACACATTCGCCGTAACGTAAGCAAGGCACTAATAAATCTGTATAGCGCGTATCGGTGGGTAAATTCAGTGGTTCTGTTGTTTCATTGAGTGATTTTGATTGTTTAGTGTTGATGGGTAAATTCAATTGATTATAAAGCAAATCACCCATTAAAAATCCTTGAGAATCAACGAAACGCCGAATTTGTAATAATCCGGGATTGGAGGTTTTTAGTGATTGTGCCGATATTTTCATCCGATATTGCCAATCGCTTTGTGGATTGGGACGAATCGCAGCTAATTTATACACTCCGCCCAGTGCTGGTTGATCGTAACTGGTCACTAATTGCGTGCCAATTCCCCAAATATCAATGCAAGCACCGGCTGCTTTTAATTTCAAAATTGCGTGTTCATCTAAATCATTACTGGCGACGATTTTCATTTCAGTCAAACCAGCATTATCTAGCAAGTGGCGCGCTTGTTGGCTTAGCGTTAATAAATCACCAGAATCTAAGCGTATTCCTTGTGGTATATAACCTTTTTCTTTCAGTTGTAAACTAACATCAATCGCCGTTTTAACGCCTTCAAGTGTATCATAAGTATCTACTAAAAAAACACAATTCTTGGGCATGGCATCGGCGTATGCGGTAAATGCTTCATGTTCAGTTGCAAAAGACATGACCCAACTATGCGCATGAGTGCCTTTAATCGGAATATCGTATAATTTACCGGCTAATACGTTGGAAGTCGCTGCACAACCGCCAATATAAGCCGCACGACTGGCAGTGATTGCACCATCAATTCCTTGCGCACGACGTAAACCAAATTCTAGGATAGGCGCACCCTGAGCTGCACGATAAATTCTTGTAGTTTTGGTAGCGATTAAAGTTTGAAAATTAATGATATTTAACAATGCAGTTTCTAATAATTGGCATTGTAATAAGGGACCTTGGACACGCAAAATAGGTTCATGCGGAAAAATCAGTGAACCTTCAGGTACGGCATCGACATGACAGGTAAAACGTAATTCGCTTAAATAATCTAAAAATGCTTGCTCAAACAAAGGACAACCATCTTCACTTTCCAAAGTTGTTAAGTAGCTTAATTCGGCTTCGGAAAATTGCAAGTCTTCTAAATATTCCAACACAGTCTTTAAACCAGTGGCAATAGCATAACTTCCATTAAAAGGGGCTTGCCGAAAAAATAGAGAAAATACAGCCTCTTGATCTAATTTATCCGACTTCCAATAGCCATATGCCATGGTTAATTGATATAAGTCTGTTAATAATGTAAGAGGATGTTTATACAATAGTTTCAGATGATTTATCATAAAATTTTCTCTAGGTTAAATCAGATAATTTAGCGAATTATAACGAAAATGATAGTATATAGCTAACGCACCAATGCCATTAAGTTAAGCGTTTCCCCTCTTTTTTAAAGGTGGCAGGGGGGATTTAAGTAATTGAAATATTAAAAATCCCCCTCAATCCCCCTTTGGTAAAGGGGGAAGCAAAATTTCCTTAACTTAATGCTATTGAGCTAACGCACCATAAAAAGATTAAATGATATTGTTGGGAAAAGAGCTATAGATTACGCGTTTTTATTAAATGTTTTAAATTGAGAATTGTTGTTTAGAGGTTAATTTATAGTAAACCATTTACTACCAAAACCTCGTATAAGCTATCAAAA
>DYNN01000004.1 GCA_020721045.1 Thiomargarita sp.
CATGGCTTAAAGAACGGGTTGAGCAAATGCACCGTATTTTGAAATCAACTGGCTCGATTTTTCTTCATTGTGATTGGCACGCGACTTCTTACGTCCAAGTATTTATTTTAGACAAAGTATTTGGAGATAATAATTATTTAAATACTATCGCTTGGAGTTATGATACGGGTGCTACTCCAAAAGGAAAAAAATTGCTAAGAAAATATGATTCCATTTATTGGTATGCAAAGGAATTGTCTAAATTGCTGGTTTATGAACTGAATTACAAACATTTCATTCCACCTGATGACCTAAAGCGATATAGAACAGACGAAAATGGCAGGTTATGGCGAGATAACCCCGTTGGAGATTATAGTGAAGAGAACATAAAAAAAATGGAAAGTGAAGGGAAAATTTTTTATACGAAAAATGGAAAGCCTAGAATTAAGATGTATTTAGAAAATGAGAAAGGTAAGTATTTTAAGTACAAGAAACTTTCCGATTTTTGGACAGATATAGATGCTTTAAACGCTAATTCTTCTGAACGCATTGGTTATCCAACACAAAAACCCGAAGCATTATTAGAAAGAATTATTTTGTGCGCATCAAATGAAAATGATGTGATTTTAGACCCGTTTGTCGGCGGAGGAACAACCGTTGCAGTTGCCGATAAATTGAAAAGAAATTGGATTGGAATTGATCAATCTGTTCAAGCGATTAAAGTCTCTGAAATGCGTTTGCAAAAACAACAAGATTTATTCTCAAAACCCTTTACTGTTCAATTGCATAAATACGACTATGATACCTTACGTTATGGAAATGCGTTTGAATTTGAAAGTTTTATTATTCAACAATTTGGTGGCATTGCAAATACTAAACAACGTAGTGATGCAGGTATTGATGGCAAAACGCATGAAGGTATTCCGATTCAAGTCAAGCGTTCTGACAATGTAGGCAGAAATGTGATTGATAATTTCTTTTCTGCGATTCAACGCTTTGATAAAAAACTGTTTGAGAAAAATCAATTTGAAAAGCAATCGATTGGGATTTTAATTGCGTTTAGTTTTGGAAAAGGTGCAATTGAAGAAATTGCGCGTTTGAAAAATCACGATAATCTGATTATTGAATTAAACAGAGATTGTGCCGATTGCGAAAAAACCAAAATTAACAGTTATTTTTAACGATTTGGGTTTAGATGCCAAAAAATTGCGTGAAATAGAATTTATAGCAACGGGAGAATCTGAAGCAGGTATTGAATTTTACGCGTGGGATTTTGATTTTAATGCAGAACAAGGTTTTAAAGCCACTGTTTTAATTGATAAAGAAGGCAAACAACGTTACAAATTCAAAAGCGGTTCTTACCAAATTGCGGTTAAAGTCGTGGATAATGAAGGATTGGAAAGTGTTGAAATTATTACTTTAAAAATCAATGGTAAGATTGAGACTGCTAATTAGGAAAATAACAATGGAAACTTCCAAGCAAAATAATACAAACCCGCATTTTATTCATAAAACACATAATATTGAAAAATTTTTGAATAGAATCATTTGTGATGACTGTTTAAACATTATGAAAGAAATGCCAGATGAAAGTATTGACTTAATCGTAACTTCACCGCCCTATAATTTAAAAAATTCAACGGGTAATGGTATGAAAGAAAATACAAAAAGCGGTAAATGGTCTGGTGCAGCATTACAAAAAGGTTATTCTCATCATGATGATAATATGCCTCATGAAAAATATGTTGAATGGCAGAAGAACTGTTTAAAAGAAATGTTTCGTTTATTAAAGAAAGAAGGTGCAATTTTTTATAATCATAAATGGCGAGTTCAAGGCGGAATTTTACAAGATCGACAAGATATTGTTTCTGACTTTCCCGTGAGGCAAATTATTATCTGGAAACGAAAAGGAGGTATTAATTTCAATCCCGGTTATTTTTTGCCGACCTATGAAGTGATTTATTTAATTCCTAAAAAGGATTTTAAACTTGTGCCAAAAGCTAATGGTTATGGCGACGTTTGGGAGTTTACGCAAGAAATGAAAAATGAACATCCAGCTCCTTTTCCAATGGCTTTAGTTGAGAGAATTATTTCTTCAACAAACGCAAAAATAGTTCTTGACCCATTTAGCGGTTCTGGAACAACTGTTGTGGTTGCAAAATCTCTAAAACGAGACTTTATTGGAATAGATATTTCACCAAAATATTGTGAAATGGCTCAAATTCGATTGGAACAAAATAAACCAAAGCCTCAATTATTTAATGATCTATTTTAAAGGAAAATCATGAATCTTTACACTAAAGAACAATTAATTAAAAAATTGCAGGAAATTTCCAATTGTGGCTGGATAGAAAATGCTAGAGAAGGCAATCACGGAGGAATTGGAAATACATTAGAAGATTTATTAGGTATTCAAGAAAATAATTTACCTATTCCGAATGCGGCTGAGTGGGAATTAAAATCACAAAGAATCAATACAACTTCGCTAACAACGTTATTTCATATTGAACCTTCTCCACGCGCTATAAAATTTATTCCTCAAATATTATTGCCTTTATATGGATGGGAACATCGAGAAGCTGGAAAGAAATATCCTGATAATGAAATGAGTTTTCGACAAACAATTCATGGTAATTTTTATAGTGATTGAGGATTTATTGTAAAAATTAATCGGGATGATAAGAAAGTGCTAATCTCTTTTGATGCTTTAAAAGTTGATAATAAGCACTCAGATTGGTTAAAAAATATCGAAAATAAAATTGGTTTAACTGAGTTAGAACCCCAACCCTATTGGGGGTTTGATGATTTAAAACATAAAGCGGGAACGAAATTATTAAATTGTTTTTATGTTCAAGCAGATTTAAAAAAGCAAAATGGCAAAGAATTTTACCATTATAAAAAAGTTAAAATGCTTCAAAAATTCAATTTTGATGGGTTTTTAAATGAACTTGAAAAAGGAAATATTTTGGTCGATTTTGATGCAAGAACTGGACATAATCACGGCACTAAATTTCGAATGCGTCAAAATTGCTTAGAAAATTTATATGAAATAGCCACTGATGTTATTTAACTTTTTAAAAATCAATGGAGTAGTAAAATAATTTATGTATTCACTGATTCGTCCCTTGTTGTTTAAGCTGTCACCTGAAACAGCGCATTCGTTTACGTTAAATGGGTTAAATTTATTGTATCGATTAAAATTAGCTCAACTTTTTTTTGGTAAATCGATTCAATTTAATCCTTGTAAAGTCATGGGGTTAGATTTTCCTAATCGAATTGGATTAGCCGCAGGTTTAGATAAAAATGGTGAGTATGTTGATTGTTTGAGTACGTTAGGCTTTGGTTTTATTGAAGTTGGTACGGTTACGCCGCGCCCACAAAAAGGTAATCCTACACCGCGTTTATTTCGTTTGCCAACACAACGCGCTTTGATTAATCGTATGGGTTTTAATAATCAAGGTGTAAATAAGTTATTATTGAATTTACAACAAACTAAATTTAAAGGAATTTTAGGGATTAATTTAGGAAAAAACTTTAATACGAGTATTGATCATGCAATTGATGATTATTTTTTAGGTTTACAGAAAGTTTATCCTTTTGCAGATTATGTGACTATTAATATTTCTTCACCCAATACGCCCGGTTTGCGGCAGTTGCAACAGGGAGAACAGTTAGATTTGATGCTTAACGTGTTAAAGCAAACCCAACAAAATTTAACTACTCAATATGATAAATATGTGCCATTGGTGATTAAAATCGCGCCTGATTTGACTGATTTTCAATTAGAAGAAATTTCAAAACAATTATTGAATTATCAAATAGATGGCGTTATTGCAACCAATACAACTTTATCGCGCGATCAGGTGCAAGGATTAGCACATGCAGATGAAGCCGGTGGATTAAGCGGTGCACCTTTATTCAAACAATCGACATTAATTGTGAAAAAATTGCATGACTTATTACAAGGAAAAGTGCCAATTATTGCGGCTGGTGGGATTATGAATGCGGCTGATGCTCAAGCGAAATTAGATGCGGGTGCAAGTTTAGTACAAGTCTATACGGGTTTGATTTATCAAGGACCTTTTTTAGTTAAGGAGATTAATCGCGCGTTAGGATAAAAATCCTACAAGATTTGGTGATCTTGTAGGTTTTCATGGACTAAATTTGGATTGATGTAAAGATCATGTTCTTTTTGTAAGAATCATGATCTTTTTAGATTAAACAGTCAGTTACAAAATATCTGCGGTAACTGTTGCGTCATCTGTCGTTTCAGCAGTTGCATCTTCTTCAGTTACGTCATCTGTCGTTTCAGCGGTTACATCTTCTTCAGTTACGTCATCTGTCGTTTCAGCGGTTACATCTTCTTCAGTTACATCATCTGTCGTTTCAGCGGTTACATCTTCTTCAGTTACGTCATCTGTCGTTTCAGTAGTTACATCTTCTTCAGTTACATCATCTGTCGTTTCAGTAGTTGCATCTTCTTCAGTTGCGTCATCTGTTGTTTCAGTAGTTGCATCTTCTTCAGTTGCGTCATCTGTTGTTTCAGTAGTTACATCTTCTTCAGTTACATCATCTGTCGTTTCAGTAGTTGCATCTTCTTCAGTTGCGTCATCTGTTGTTTCAGTAGTTGCATCTTCTTCAGTTACGTCATCTGTCGTTTCAGCGGTTGCATCTTCTTCTGAAGGAGTGATTTCATCAGATTCACCTTCAAACTCTTCTGCTTCACCCACGACTTCTATATCAAAGGTTTGACAATCGCCTTCTGGTGAAACTAAGCGCGCTACTTGACCTGCTTGTACAATATCAATACCCGCTTGACTGCGACTATCAGTACAACTTTCTTCTACATCAAAACGTGGGGCAAGTTGCATTAAAACATCACGGTATACAAAGCGCACAAAACCATCAACGCGGAATTGATATTTACCATACCATTCTGCATCAGGTAATAAATCACGTGCTTCAATCAAGTCTTCTGAAGATTGGATGCTGGGATACATATATTGCATCATGTTATCTTCGTACACAACCATGATTGCTTCTCTGCCATTGTGCATTTCGATAGTTACACCCGCTGGCGTGCCAGGTGGTGCTAACGTAATGACAGGATCAAACATACCGGCAACGATACGATTTAAGTGCTTCAATTCTAAACGAGTTTCACCACGTTTACCCATTTTAATTTTGCCACCCGGAATCAATTTGGTAATAGCAACGGGGTCTCTAGGTGCTGGTAATAGTTTGAATTTTATCTTGGTTTTAGTCACAAATACGTAACGACCATTGGTATCAATGCTAACGCCTTCTGGTGTATCGTCGGTGGCTTGTTCAGTTTCTTCTTCATCTGGAATAAACGCAAAATCAATTCCTTTGGATTCGCCAGAACCTTCGACTTGTAAAATACCATTGTCTTGTTTGCATGAAAAATCAGGTAATTCTAAATCAACTAATGTGGTATTAATTTGATCCAGTAAACTATTACTTTCACCTTCAACGGTACCACCTACTGCTAAATCAATATTTAAATCAGTCAGTTCTGGTAAAATAACTTCTACTGGAAGTTGCAGTTTGGTGATTTTAATCTTGGGTAATTTGATCTTACCGTGTTTGATTTTCAGTTTACCTTTAACGTCAATAGCCCAACCGTCTGGTAGGAAAATTTGCAAATCAGGTAATTTAACTTTCTTGATGTCTAAATTGAAGAAAATCCAACTTAAGTCCCACACGGGCATGGTTTGGACTACTTTAATTTCTACTTTCTTCAGAATGTCATAACCCATAGCAAAAAAGACATCTTGCTCTAAACCACCAATGTTATCGGCTGTTAAACCAGAAAATGCATCAGCGTCGATTTTTTCAAATTGATCAACAACAAAACCAGATAAAGCATCAGGAGTCATTTTTTCTATTTGCTTTTTATCAAAGCCAGCAACTGCATCGACTTCTAAATAGGGCGTTTGACGTTTGCCAAAACCTTCTACGGCTTCTGGTTTGATATTTTTGATTTGCTTTTCTTTAAAGCCCTTGACTGCTTTAGGTGCAATGTGTTTGATGTGATCTTTAGTTAAGCCTTTGATTGCTTTGTCATCGATCCTAGCAATTTGATCTGCAGTTAAACCAAACATCGCTTCTGCTGGCAATTTTTCCAATTGTTTTTCGCTAAAGCCTTTCATTGCATCGGGCGATAACAACATGATATTATTAACATTGAGCTGAATGATAAATTCAATTGACAATTTAGCTACTAATTTAGCATCCAATCTAGGCAAAATATCTTCAAGATCAGTTTTGTCCACATCAGGATTGCATTCTTTATCCTTGCTGTCACAAATATCATTGTTATCAACAACTTCACAATCGTCTTCTTCTGAATCACATTCATCATCGTCGATCACAACATCATCGTCAGTCGTTGTAGGATTGCCGGTTTCGTCAACAATAATTTCACCGTCATCATCGCTAGTATTTGGCTCACCTTCAGCGTCTTCAGGTGATATATCTTCTTGATTTAAATGTGATTTTTGTTCTTTGGTAAAAGCGTCAACATCTACTTTATCCAATTGTTCAGGCGTAAAACCTTCAACCGCATCAACAGGAATTTCAACTAATTGTTTTGGCGTAAAACCACTCACGGCTTCAGGTTTTAATCGACTGATTTGTTCAGCTTTAAATCCATGTAGTGCGTTTTTTGATAATTTGGCGACTTGTCTTGCAGTAAATCCTGCTACAGCGTCAAATTTAAGTGATAAAATATCTTCTGCTCTTAAGAAAATAACGATAACGATGGGCAATTCTGCAACCGCTTTTGCATCCAAACGCGGCACATCAATTTCATCAACAGGATTAGTTTTTTCCAATTTTAAATGAGTTTCCATCATAAAATTGGATTCAATAGTGTGTCGTTCTGCAAAGAATAAATCTAACGGATAAGTTTCACCTTCGGTTAAACCTAGACCATCTAAGTTAATTTCATCAGATTCAATGGTATGCACACCACCCACATCGATAACTAACTCATTGTTAATAAAGACCCATAAATCGTCATCTCCACTAAAATGAAAAGTTTGACCACGTTGATAGGTAAATGCTGCATGAACTTCATAAGTGAAATGGTAGTTGTGCTCATTTTTTTCATTCCCTTTTAAATCGCCATCAATTGGGAAGAAATTATGATTGGTATAGTTATAAATCCCATCTTCTTGCAAATGTAAAGTTAAACTCAATGCAGCAGGATCGCTGGCATCGGTGTCATGATACCAATCATCAAAGCGTTTGATATCACACTTATTATTGCTAGCAA
Source organism: Thiomargarita sp. (assembly GCA_020721045.1). GTDB lineage: Bacteria > Pseudomonadota > Gammaproteobacteria > Beggiatoales > Beggiatoaceae > DYNN01. The sequence continues at coordinate 7,280 of DYNN01000004.1, forward strand.
GCACAGGTTTTCTATCTTCGCCTAACTCTTTTTTGACACAACCTTTTTGTAAGCCGGTAACGATACTTTCAAAATCAGGATGTTCGCTACTAAAATCACGTACAATCCCCTCAATAGTTAAAACTTTTGGCAAATCAGTTTTACCGTCATCTGATTTGTTATCATCGTTGCCGTCTTCTATGGCAGGATTTTCGTTTTCATCTATTGGGATGTCTTCATCAGCAAATGCATTTCCCTGTACTGCAAGAAAAGCTGCAATGCTTAACCCTAGTATAAATCGCTTTTTCATATAAAAACTCCGTTTATTTAGTCCATAAGTCTAAATTTAGCAAATAGCATGGAAAAATGAAAGCAAAAAGATTTGATAAACCATTAATGAATAAATTAAGTTTTTATAAACAATTGGTTGTAAATTGCGCATTTTCAGCACAAAATTCAAATTAGCAGATCACCATGACTTATTTTGATGCACAGTATACAATTCATACCGAATATACTACGTTAATTGGAAATATATCGATGAAAACAATTCTAGTCGTTGGTGGCGCGGGTTATATCGGTTCACACATGGTTAAGATGCTATTAGAAACTGAGCATCATGTAGTCGTATTTGACAATCTATCCACGGGTTATCGAGATGCTGTACTTGGTGGCGATTTTGTCTTTGGAGATTTGGCTGATCGTGCCAGTTTAGCCCGTCTATTTTCAGGCTACCAATTTGATGGCGTGATGCACTTTGCTTCCTTTATTCAAGTTGGCGAATCGATTATACAGCCGGATAAATATTATCAAAATAACGTTGCATGTACGTTAAATCTACTTGATGCAATGGTGACTGCCAATGTAAATCATTTCATTTTTTCTTCTACGGCGGCTATTTTTGGCGAGCCGCAATACACGCCGATTGATGAGCAACACCCCAAAAATCCAATTAATCCTTATGGGCTATCAAAATGGATGATCGAACAAATATTAGCCGATTATGATCGTGCTTATCAGTTAAAATCAGTTTGTTTACGCTATTTTAATGCCGCAGGTGCTGATCCCATGGGACAATTGCGAGAACGACATAATCCAGAAACGCATTTAATTCCTTTGGTATTACAAGCAGCGAAGGGACAACGTGAGAATATCACTATTTTTGGGCAAGATTATGACACGCCCGATGGTACTTGTATTAGAGATTACATTCATATCAATGATTTATGTCAAGCACACTTATTAGCTTTAGACTATTTATTTACTTATCAATCGAGTGCCTCTTTCAATTTAGGTAATAGTGCAGGATTTTCCGTTAAACAAGTAATTGATATTGCAAAACAAGTGACTGCCAAATCGATTCCAGTGCATATAGGCGCACGACGTGAAGGCGATCCAGCACGTTTGGTTGCTGATGCAAAATTAGCGCGTAATCAATTGAATTGGCAACCACAATATACTGATTTAAAAACGATTATTGCTCATGCTTGGGCAACTGAACAACAGGTGAATTTGTGAATTTAACGCAACGAGTGACAACCCATTTTACTGATAGTATTGCAGTTAAACAACAAGCCATGCAAACTTTGATACCTGTAATTGAGCAAGCGGGTCAAGCTATGGCAATGTGTTTGCGGCAACATCATAAAATTCTCAGCTGTGGCAATGGCGGGTCTGCAGGTGATGCGCAACATTTTTCTTCAGAATTACTCAATCGCTTTGAAAAAGAACGCCCAGGATTACCTGCCATTGCACTTACTTTAGATATGCAAGCCCTGACTTCCATTGCGAATGATTATGCATTTGATCTCATTTTTTCCAGACAAATCGAAGCGTTAGGGCAATCTAACGATATATTATTAGCTATCACTACCAGTGGTAATTCAGTAAACGTGTTGAAAGCAGTGATCGCAGCGCATCGTAAAAAAATGCAAGTTGTGGCATTAACTGGGCGTAACGGTGGGCAAATTACCCAATTATTACAATCAACAGATATAGAAATTCGGGTAGCAAGTCAATCTACCGCGCGAATTCAGGAAGTGCATTTATTAATTATTCATTGTTTGTGCGATTTAATTGATTATATTTTATTTGACGAATCAATTTGTTAAATTACACACACTAAAAAATATTCATTAACCAATAGATAATTTTATGTTCAAATTACCACAATTTTTTCGTCACAAATCAGCCCCCCAAATGGTTGCCGCCGTTGATTTAGGGTCTAATAGTTTCCATCTTATTGTCGCCCGTATTACTAAAGATCAAGTTAATATATTGGATAGACTCAAAGAAATGGTGCGCTTAAGTGAAGGCGTAGATGCAAATAATATTTTATCTGATGCTGGACAAGAGCGTGCTTTGGCATGTTTAGCCCGCTTTGGACAACGTTTGCGTGATATGCCTGTAGATAGTGTTAGAATTGTAGGCACTAATACTTTGCGAGTTGCAGAAAATACGGGTCCCTTTTTAGCACAAGCCGAAGAATTATTAGGGCATCCCATTGAAATTATCTCAGGACGTGAAGAAGCGCGCTTAGTCTATCTGGGTGTGGCACATACGTTGGCAACGAATAATCAAGATAAACGTTTAGTGATTGATATTGGAGGCGGCAGTACGGAATTTATTATCGGTAAAACTTTTGAACCGTTGCAACGAGAAAGTTTAACCATGGGTTGCGTCAATATGACTGAGCGATTTTTTAGCAATGGATCACTACGTCCCAAAATGATGCGACGTGCAGAAATTGCTGCCTTACTTGAATTGCAACCGATTGAAGCTGCTTTTCGTAAAACGGGTTGGCATTCAGTGATTGGCACATCGGGTACTTTGCGGGCTATTGAACGGGTGATTGTGGAAATGGGTTGGGGGGATGAAATTAATTCAACTTCTTTGCAACAATTAAAGCGCGCATTACTCGAATTTGACCACCCTGATCAGATTAAATTTAAAGGACTGAGTTCAGAACGAGCACCTGTATTCATCGGCGGTGTAGCAATTTTATTGGGTATTTTTGAAGGACTTGATATCCATAGCATGAAAATTTCTGACGGTGCATTGCGAGAAGGCGTGATTTACGATTTACTAGGACGGATTAGTCACGAAGATGTACGCGAAAACACAATTGAAAATTTAAGCACGCGGTTTTTAGTAGATTTGCAGCAAGCAGAACGAGTTGAAAATACAGCACTTTCTTTCTTATCTCAAGTAGTGACTGCGTGGCAATTGGAAGATGAAAAACAAGCGCAAATGTTGAGTTGGGCTGCGCGTTTACATGAAATTGGATTGAGTATTTCGCATGATCAATATCACAAACATGGTGAATATCTACTCACTTACTTGGATTTATCTGGCTTTTCTCGTCAAGAACAAACCTTATTAGCCACTTTGGTGCGTTTACATCGGCGTAAATTAAATCAAGACATTTTGAATCGCACTTCGATGAAATCGTTACATTTATTACGTTTGTGTATTTTATTAAGATTAGCAATTTTGTTGCACCGCAGCCGTAGCACTATCGAATTACCGCAATTAACTTTACAAGTCACAGAAAAAGGGTTAAAACTTTGTTTTCCAAGCGGATGGTTAGAACAAAATTCTTTAACTCAAACCGATTTAGAATTAGAAAGTGATTATTTGAAAGATATAAAAATTTTATTGGAATTTGAATAAATTAGTTTGTTTTATAAATAAAAGTTTATGAAAGAAATTAAAACATTTAATTTTTATTTATGAATAACTCAAACTATAATGCTAAACATTGGGCTTGACCCATGTTACAACAATGCACTAAAGGAGCGAAATTACTATGGCATTAGACCAATCTAGTCGTTATTCAGACTTAAGCTTAAAAGAAGCTGATCTCATCGCTGGTGGAAAACATATTCTTGTTGCTTATAAAATGAAACCTAAAGCGGGTCATGGCTACTTAGAAGCGGCAGCACACTTCTCCGCAGAAAGTTCCACTGGCACTAATGTTGAAGTTTGCACCACCGATGATTTCACCAAAGGCGTAGACGCACTCGTATACTTCATTGACGAAGCCACCGAAGATATGCGCATTGCCTATCCAATCGACTTATTTGACCGCAATATCACCGATGGTCGCATGATGATGGTATCTTTCTTAACTTTGGTGATTGGTAATAACCAAGGTATGGGTGATATTGAACATGCGAAAATGATCGACTTCTACATGCCAGAACGTGCTATTCAATTGTTCGACGGTCCAGCCAGAGACATCTCTGACATGTGGCGTATTTTAGGTCGTCCAGTTAAAGACGGTGGTTACATCTCAGGTACGATTATTAAACCAAAACTCGGTTTACGTCCTGAACCTTTTGCTCATGCAGCTTACCAATTCTGGTTAGGTGGCGACTTCATCAAAAATGACGAACCACAAGGTAACCAAGTTTTTTGTCCTGCGAAAAAAGTATATCCATTAGTTTATGACGCTCTGAAACGTGCGCAAGACGAAACCGGTCAAGCCAAATTATTCTCTGCCAATATCACCGCAGATGACCATTACGAAATGTGTGCCCGCGCTGATTTTATTCTCGAAACCTTTGGACCAGATGCAGATAAAGTTGCATTCTTAGTTGACGGTTATGTCGGCGGTCCTGGCATGGTCACCACCGTACGTCGTCAATACCCCAATCAATATCTACACTATCATCGTGCTGGTCATGGAGCAATCACTTCACCCTCCGCAAAACGCGGTTACACTGCATTTGTACTTGCTAAAATGTCTCGTTTACAAGGCGCATCAGGTATCCACGTAGGTACAATGGGTTATGGCAAAATGGAAGGTGATACTACAGACAAAGTGATCGCATACATGATTGAACGTGATGAATGCCAAGGACCTGTTTATTATCAAAAATGGTACGGTATGAAACCTACTACGCCAATTATTTCTGGTGGTATGAATGCGTTACGTTTACCCGGCTTCTTTGAAAACTTAGGTCATGGTAACGTTATTAACACTTCTGGTGGCGGTTCTTACGGTCACATCGACAGCCCAGCTGCGGGTGCAATTTCCTTACGTCAAGCTTATGAATGTTGGAAAGCCGGCGCTGATCCGATTGAATGGGCAAAAGAGCACAAAGAATTTGCGCGTGCCTTTGAATCCTTCCCAGGTGATGCAGATAAAATCTTCCCCGGCTGGCGTGAAAAATTAGGCGTTTCTAGTCATAAATAATCACTGACTAAGCCCGAAAAGCCTCCGATTATGGGGGCTTTTTATTATATGTATCAGCCCGTAGGTCTAGGTCCGATTAGCGTAGTGTAATCAGACGTATGTTTCGCTCACTCCACGGTTTTTTTAATATTATCTATCAGTGCCAAAGCTTCCTGCAATTTCCTTTCTATTTCGTTTAAATCCTCCATTTTTTTCTTGTGATATACATTTCTCTCCTGTAATAACGTAATTTACATCTATTCCTGCTTTAGCTGCCTTGTTTAAGTAGGTTGCGTCGGGTGTTCGTTTACTCTTTTCGTAGTTGCTTTGGGTCACGTCGTTAATCTCCATTAGTTGAGCGAAATCTTTTTGATACTCACAAATTTTAGAAACATGCGTCCGATTACGCTACGCTAATCGGACCTACGGGCTACAAGCTATAAAATTTTGTCTGCGTAAGGTGAGTGAAAAATACAACCTTGTGTTTGATTGATTTAATGGTCTACAATCATGCTTCTTGTAAAATAATTGTTATGTTAGACGTCAGATTGGATAAAATTATTCAACTTGTAATTATTATTTATAAAATAGTGCAAACTAATGTTTTATAAATTAAATAATTGTGTATAATTAACGAAGTTATTTTGCAAAGAAGCTCAAGTGACTCGAAGATAATTGATTAAAAAAACTGTTATGCTAATTTACTCTCGCTATTACTACATAACATCAACTTAAGATTATTTTAAATCTTATTTTTGATATTTACTTAGGTCATGTTACATCTGAATTTTAGTTGTTGTGAGTATTAATATTTACGTAAAATTTTAAAATGGAAAGCTCACCGGGACTGAGGTCTAATAATTGCATAACCTGAAATAAATCACTTTTATTTTATGCCATAGCTGATGGACTAAAATATGCTACCAGAACATATAGTTGATTTTTTTTCAACACGTCAAGATTTGTTATGGCTGTTGACCGTCATAATGGATTTATCTATAACATTGCTTTTTTATAGGCTTTTTGGCAAAATGGGACTGTATGGCATCGTGGTGCTTAACATCATGTTGTCTAATTTGCAAGGTCCTAAGTTGACCGTTATATTCGGAATGCAGACCAGTTTAGGGCTAATCCTCTACTCAGGAATTTATTTTGCCACTGACCTGTTGAGCGAAAAATACGGTAGGCGAGAAGCAAATCGTGCAGTGCTATTAGGATTTGCAACCAGTGTTTTTGTAGTGCTCATGATGTCGATTAGTTTATTATTTCAACCATCTACAGTGCCAGAACAACGTGTTTTTGCTGAAAAGATTCACTATGCTTTAATGGATTTATTTGATTTTACGCCATTATTTGTATTCGGTTCCCTATTTGTTTATCTAGTTAGTCAAAGTTGCGATGTTTGGATATATCACTATATCAAAGAAAAAACGCAAGGAAAGCACCTGTGGCTTAGAAATAACGTTTCAACAATCACTTCTCAGCTGATTGATACAGTCTTATACGCCGTCATTGTTTGGGCACCCATCGTAGGTTTTGCCACAGCTTTTCAGCTTTCTCTTGCTAAATATTTTTTCAAAGTATTTGTTGCACTCGTTGATACCCCCTTTATTTATTGGGCAAGAAATTGGGATGTTACTCATAAAGACTGGCACGAACATCATATCATGTGTTATAAACGTGTTTTACCCCCAGATAATGCGCGAATTGATGAAAAAACCTGAATATTATGTTTGGCGACAAAGTGCCACTCATTATAAAAGTCCACTGACCCTTGTAAAATAATAAGTATTAAATATAATCACTGGTGAATACAACATGTTACCAGAATCTATTGTTCAATTTTTCGCTAATGCTCAAGACATACTATGGATATGTACCATTAGCCTCGATTTACTGGTTACATTATTACTATATCGCCTATTTGGTAGGGTAGGGTTATATGGCGTTGTAGTGCTCAATATCATGTTAAGCAACCTACAAGGTCCCAAGCTGACAATGGTGTTTGGTATGCCAACCAGTTTAGGCGTTATCTTATACTCCGGTATCTATTTCGCTACCGACTTGTTGAGCGAAAAGTATGGCAAGCGAGAAGCTTCTTTCGCCGTAATGCTTGGATTTGCCAGTAGTCTTGTCGTTGTCTTGATTATGACGATTAGCTTACTATTTACCCCAGCTACAGAATCACACAGTGCTCACAGCGCGCTCATGCTCCTTTTTGGCTTCACTCCACGCTTCGTTTTTGGTTCCCTATTTGCCTACATTGTTAGCCAAAGCCTTGATGTTTGGATATTTCATTATTTGAAAGAAAAAACCAAAGGGCGACACCTGTGGCTTAGAAATAACGTTTCTACAATGACTTCCCAAGCACTAGACACCATTATATATTCTCTAGTTGTATGGTGGGGAATTGTTGATTTGGACATGGCAATACAATTAGGTCTTGTTAAATATTTATTTAAATTCATCATTGCCCTTTTAGACACTCCCTTTATTTATTGGGCAAGAAGTTGGGATGTAAAAGACAAAGACTGGTGCGTTTCCCAACAAGAAGAGCAAGAACGCTTTAACAACGATATCGACAAAAATAATCCAAAAAATTAGCATCTGTGGAGATCGCGGTAATATCCTTTTGATCTACACTTTCATCGCACCTTAATTGGTATAATTCATTTTAAAATCAACTTAATACACATCATGTCACACGATAGCATTGAACAATTGCGCCAACAATTAGCTGAATTCGCTATTCAACGAGATTGGGAACAATTTCACTCTCCTAAAAATTTAGCGATGGCACTTATCGGCGAAGCAGCAGAAGTTATCGAACATTTTCAATGGCTTACACCAGAACAAAGTCAAGATTTATCACCAGAAAAATGCAAAGCTGTTAGTTATGAATTAGCTGACGTGTTTATCTACCTTATTAGAATGGCAGATAAATTAAACATCGATCTTATCACCGCAGCACAAGAAAAAATGCGCATTAACGAACAACGTTATCCAGTAGACAAAGTAAAAGGCGATGCACGACGCGCCAACGAATATGAGGTTAATCCCAAATGAAACGTTTATTTAAGATTTTGTTATGGTCAACTATCGGATTAATAACATTTTTATCACTTATAATTGTTACAATTGCTTGGTTATTTAATCCCAATGACTATAAACTAGAAATTACTCAATTTATCCAAGATAAAACTGGTAGAACACTGACTATTACTGGCGATATTCAACTCAGCTTTTTCCCTTGGTTTGGTATTGAGTTGGGTCAAACCACCCTCAGTAACGCCGAGGGTTTTGAACAACCGCATTTTGCCAGTATTGAAAATGCAACTTTACGTGTCAAATTACTACCTTTACTCAGTCAACAAATTGAAATAGATACCATTATTGTTGATAACATTCAACTGGCTTTAACACGTCATTCTGATGGTAAAACCAATTGGAGCGATCTACTGGCGTTAGGTGACCAAAGCGATAGCAAAACTTCTCAACAAAAAGATTTTAATATCAATGGAATAGAGTTAAATCATGCTTATGTAAGTTGGGATGATCAAGCAGCTAATAATCACTACGAATTAGTTGATGCTAATTTGCGTACCGATCATTTAATTTTGAATCAAGCATTTAACGCAGAATTTCATTCTAAAATAAATAGTTACGGTAAAAATCCAATTCAAGGCACTATCGCTGCAAAAGGCATTATCACACTAACACCCACGAAACAAAAAATCAGCGCATTACAAACTCAACTCACATTACAAGGAAACTCTATCTTATCCGATAAGCAACCCTTGGTTTTACAATCAAAAATCGAAGCAGACATTGATATAACTCAATCTCAATTTATATTAGCGTTTAATTCACTCAAATTACAAAATTTAGCCGGTCAGGCAACAGTTAATGTTATGCAAAACCAAATAACAGGACAAATCAATCTCACTCATTTTTCTCCTAAACTTATTGCAAAAGATTTTAACTTACCTGAAATTAATTTATTTAATAATAAGGATTTTTCGATAGGCAATGGCTCAGCACAATTTTCTGTTAATACTCAACAAGGTGCTCAGATCAAAAATTTACAAATTTCATTAGGTGAAAATGAATTTATTATTCCTGAAACAACAATAGATTTATTAAATCAAATAGTTGTTATAGATAATTTTTATTTAACTGGATTAGGAACAAAAATTAATGGAAGTATTAATATTAAACATTTATTACAACAACCTATATTACAAGCGACCCTCACACTCACCAATCAAAATCTTGCCAAATTATCACCCCTACTAAATACCGATTTATCTGCTTTACCCGCCTCTCTTGCTAATCAAAAATTGACTATACAAACTGAATTAAATACAGATTTAACTTCGCTAAATATTAATAAGTTACAGTTACAAATCGGTAAAAATCAGCTAATTTCAACTAATATTAAGGCTAATTTGCCAAAACAAACTTTTATGGCAAACAATATAACAGCGACAATACAATCTGCTTTGATTGAAGAATTGGCGCAAACGCCGATACCACCTGCAATAGCGTTTGATACCTTGCAATTAACTACACAATTACGAGGAAATAATAATGAATTCTCTGTTGATCAGTTAAAAATGCAAGCAGGTTTGTCATCATTGATTGCTCAGAAAATAGATTTTAATCAAAAAAAACAATCAATTGACATATCTTTATTGGTGATGGATAGTTTAGACTTACAACTCAAACTCCATGATATTAAAGTAAATAATTTATTAAAACAGATACAATGGTCTGGTGCTGCGAATTTAACAGCTTTTAACTTGCGAAAATTATTGAAAAAATTGAATCTTACTGCAACAATTCCGGCAACGACTGATCCACATGTTTTAGAAAAAATTGGTTTATCTACTAAAATAGCCGGTAACTCATCAAAAATACAATTAACTAATGCTACACTACAAGTTGATGAAAATCGGTTAATGGGTGATTTACAAATAAACAATTTCACTCAACCTGAAATCATATTTGCTTTCGATATAGACAAGTTGGATATTGATCCTTATTTACCCCCCAAAACAACAGAAGTCAAGGAAAGTAAACCAATTGATTTGCCAATAGAAATGATTAGAAAGTTGAATATTAATGGTCAATTGAATGTGAATTCGCTCACAGCCGCTCATGTGAAAATGACGCAAGTTAAGCTGAAAATTACAGCAAAAGACGGAATTGTGCAATTTTATCCATTTAATTCCTTATTATACAACGGAGTACATGAAGGTAATATTGCATTAGATGTTAAAAATACACCGGCGCGTTTGTATATTTTAGAAACGTTGAAGGGTATTCAAACTGATAAATTATTAGCAGATTGGATGACAACGTCGCCAATTGTTGGTAAAGCCAATATATCTGCCCAACTATCGGCTGATCCGGTAAATATTGTGCCCACTTTATTCGGTTCAATATCGTTAAATGTAGCAGATGGCAATTTGTCAGGTATTAATTTGGGGCGAACCATTCGTGAATTGGAAGCATTACTTAAAAATCAACCACTACCGACTGACAAAGAATCATTACAAACCGATTTTTCTAGTTTAAATGGATTATTTTTAGCAAATCACGGCATTATACATAATGAAAATTTGACTTTAAAATCTCCTTTGTTGCGTGTTCAAGGTAAAGGAAATTTTGTGCTTAAAAATAAATCTGTTAATTATCAATTAGCTATCTCTGTTGTAGAGACGAGTAGTGGACAAGGCGGCAAAGAATTAGAAGAGTTGCGTGGTGTTACCATTCCACTAAAATTAATTGGGAAATTAGATAGTCTACAATTACAGGTAGATAGCGATTTTTTACAAAACTTACTCATTGAACGTTCCAAAGCGCAAGCCGCCACAAAATTAAATCAAGCCAAAGAAATCTTACTTGAAAAACATAAGGATAAGTTAGGTGATGCTTTAACAGAACATCTAAAAAATCTCAGTATTGACGACTTTTTTAAGTAAGTTGCTTCATATGAGTAAAATATTAAGAAATTGTTATAGTTTCCATTAATGGCTTGATGATTGAAATGAATGCGCGCATCCTTATGCTACAATAGTAATTACCACAATCGATTTTTCGTTTATTTACTCAATATTCAGCTATGACAATCAAAATGAATACGCTACATATACCTAAACTCAATCTATATGAATGGATAATATTCATAAGTTTATGTATTATTGGTGTTTTAGGTAATGTCTATAGCATTCCACTATTTTTTGGCGTTGACTTTCTATTAGGTAGTATTGCTGCAACGATTGTCTTGCAACGTTATGGTTTGGTTTTAGGCATATTATCTGGATTGATTGCCAGTCTTTACACGGTTGTATTGTGGAAACATCCTTATGCGATTGTATTTTTAACTTGTGAAATCATTTGGTTAGGAGTGTGGTTAGCTCGAGCGCGACGTTTGAATTTAGTTTGGTATGATATTTTATATTGGTTATTAGTCGGTATCCCGCTCATTTGGTTGTCGTTTACTTTTTTATTGAAAATGCCACAACAAGTTTTGTGGATGATCGCGCTAAAATGGGCAATTAACGGTATTTTTAACGCATTATGTGCCACATTCATTATTGCCTATACAGCTAACAAAGGAAAAAACAACCAAGTTAATCAATATACGCTGTCATTTCAAGAGACTATTTATAATTCAATCACCATTTTTAGCATCTCTTTTGCATTGGTTGTGATGATTATGAATACTCGCTTAGGTGTTAATGGCATTGAATCTGATATTAAGACCCGCCTTAAAGATAATTATCAACAAACTCAAAATATTGTGAAAATGTGGCTGTCTAATGATCTGAAGGCATTAACTGCATTGGCACAACAAGATATGGAAAAAACAGAGCAATTACAGATAACAGTTACTTTTCTACATAAATTATACAAAAATTTTATGGGTTTGTATGTTGCCGATGCCAATAACACTATTATCGCTTCCGCCCCCTTAGAAGAACGCAGCAAATCAACACCTAATACCTATTTTTTTGATAAAACTTATGAACAACGCCTAAAAAGTAGCACTCAACCTATTGTTTCTGATGTGTTTTCTAATATATCTCCTGTATCTATCATTATGATGAGTGTACCTATTTTGAAAGAAGGAAAATTCATTGGATATAGTGAAGGTATTATTAATTTAACTCATATTAATGAATGGCTTTTAAAAAGTATTAGTAGCAAAGAATTTCAAATGACGATAGTTGATCGCAATGATCACGTGATTGTCACAACGCTTGAGACTGAAACGCCGGCTAAAAAATTTAGTCGTCACCGTTCTGATGAATTAAAATGGGATGAAGATCAGATTATTGCACTATGGACCCCCAATAGTAGTCAAAATCAATCGGCTATTGCGCGTTGGAAAAATTCCTTTTTTGTTTATCGCATGGTTGTTGACGAACGTGTAGGTTGGCAATTGATTGTGGAAATTCCATTGGCATCCTATCAAACTGAATTATTTGATCTTTATCTCAAAAATTTATTATTTATCTTGGTTATTTCTTTCGCGCTTATTTTGTTAGCTAATCGTGTGAGTATGCGCATGGTTGTGTCATTACGGCAATTATCAACTGTAACCTCACAAGTCACAGATCATGTATTGAATCATTCACTGGTTGAATTGCCTAAAAGTTCTATTGATGAAGTGAGTCACTTAATTGATAATTTTCAAAAAATGATGATTTCCTTACAAGAGCAATTTCATCAAGTGGAAGCGGCTAATTCTGCTAACATCGCAAAAGATCAATTCTTAGCCAACATGAGTCACGAATTGCGCACACCGCTAAATGGTATTTTAGGTTATGCGCAAATTTTAATCCGTGATAAAACACTGAGCCAAAAACAACATGAAGGTGTTGAAGTCATTCAAAGAAGTGGTGAATATTTGCTGACTTTAATCAATGATATCTTAGATTTAGCTAAAATTACTGCGCAACGTATTGAATTAGATATAAAAGAATTTCAGTTCGATCAATTTTTACAAACCACCGTTGAATTATTTAATGTACGTGCTGAACAAAAAGGGATTGCGTTTAATTATAAAGCATTATCTCATCTACCTGCTGTTGTGCGTGCTGATGACAAGCGTGTGCGTCAAATTCTAATTAATTTATTGGGTAATGCGGTGAAATTTACCCAACAAGGCGGCGTTACGCTTAAAGTACGTTATGTTGATGAGACGGTACATTTTCTGATTGAAGATACTGGCGTTGGTATTTCTCCTAAAAATTTAACTACCATATTTCAACCATTTGAACAAGTTAGAGATAATATAGCTGGCAAGGCAGAAGGCACTGGGTTAGGTTTATCGATTACTAAAAAATTAATCGAAATGATGCAAGGTGAACTTAAAGTTTCTAGCGAGTTAGGAAAAGGCAGTTTGTTTGAAGTGATTTTGACATTACCAACAGTGACCTCGCCTACAAATATACAACATAAATCACAGCATACTATTATTGGAATTAAAGAACATCAATATAAAATTCTTATTGTTGATGATAAAAGCGAAAATCGCTCCGTTTTGCGCCACTTATTGCTTCCTCTCGGTTTTTCCTTGGTAGAAGCTGAAAATGGCAAAAAGGGTTTGGAACGAGTGATTGACGAAAAACCAGACTTGATTCTTACTGATTTAGTAATGCCAATAATGGATGGTTTTGAATTGATTAGGCGAATCAGGAGATTACCGCTTGCTCATCATATTCCAATTATCGTAGTATCTGCCAGCGTGTTTGACTTTCATCAACAACAAAGCATACAAGTGGGTGGCGATGATTTTTTGCCTAAACCCATACATATGGATATATTACTCGATCGTTTACAGAAGTTTTTAAATATTAAATGGTTATATGACGAAGAAGGTGTAAAAAATATCATAACTCCAGAAGATTCATCCGATGGAACAACAATCGCTACAATGACGCAATGTCCACTCACAGTAAAACAAGCAGCGCGTTTATATGATCTCGGATTACAAGGTGATATTTCTGGTATTCGTACATTAATAACCGAATTACAGAATACTAACAAAGAGTTAAATCCGCTTTTGCAACAAATTGAACAAGCGATTAAAAGCTTTGACTCAGACACTGTCTGTGAACTAGTAACTCCTTATCTAGCCTAAACTTATCTCATTTTTCAACAACCAACAATGCAAAATGATCTCACTTACCCTTGCATTATGGGTATTTTAAATAGAACACCCGATTCATTTTCAGATGGAGGTCGATTTTTAGCTTTTGATGCTGCATTGCGTCATGTCGAATACATGATAACATCAGGTGCACAACTTATTGATATTGGTGGAGAATCTACTCGTCCGGGTGCAGAACAAGTTTCAACTCAAGTGGAATTAGATCGTACAATTCCAGTTTTAGAAAGAATTAAAGCTGAATTTCCCGTTTTCATTTCTATCGATACGAGCAAAGCAGTTGTGATGCAAGCTGCAATTGCCGCAGGTGTTGACATGATTAATGATGTCAAGGCATTACAAAGCGAAAATGCGTTAGCAACAGTATCAAATCACCCAAAAATTAAAGTCTGTCTCATGCATTTGCAAGGTGAACCCCGATCCATGCAACAAAATCCACACTATCATCATGTAGTGAAAGAAGTGAAACAATTTTTACAAAATCGTATTGAAACTTGTTTAACAGCGGGTATAACGGCTGATCGGATTGTCATTGACCCAGGTTTTGGTTTTGGAAAGACCTTAGCACATAATTTACAGTTAATGCGTGAATTATCACAGTTGACTCAGCTAAATTATCCCGTATTAATTGGTGTTTCGCGTAAATCGATATTAGGTGCTTTATTAAATAAAACTACAGATCAACGTTTATATGGTGGGCTTGCCCTAACAACTTATGCATTGTTACAAGGAGTTGCAATTATTCGGACTCACGATGTGGCAGAAACTCATGATGTAGTGAAAGTTACACAAGCTTTGTTGCATCATGTCGATTCGTAATCGGTTATTATTTTCATTATTAACGATAATTTTCAGTGTGTGGGCAATTTTAACTGGACTCATATATATTGACACACAACATGAAGTAGAAGAATTATTCGACGCCAATTTAGCACAAAATGCCAAAGTATTATTTGGATTATTACAGCACGAATTGGCTGACGATGATGATGATGAAGTTGAAATTGAAGATTATCATCTATTTCATAAATATGAGAAAAAAGTTGCTTTCCTTATTCGGACAATCAATGGACATGTAGTGGCGCATTCTAGCGATGCACCGATTTTTCCAGTTCCCACTGAAACTAAACATGGTTATCACAATTACTCTTTACAGGGTTATACTTGGCGAGTTTTTACACTTAAAGAAAGTGGCATTATTGTACAAACAGGAGAACGAGATGATGTACGTAGTGAATTGATAATTGACATTATTGCTAATATTTTTTACGTATTATTGATCTCTTTGTTTTTACTAGCAATCTTAATTTGGATAAGTGTCAGTCGTGGTTTAAATCCGTTGAAACAATTGGCGATAGAAATTGCTAACCGTACTCCAGAACAATTGCAACCGATTGATACACAATATATTCCAATAGAAGTTAAAATCCCAATCAATGCACTGAATACTTTATTCAATCGTCTTAATCAAGCTTTTGAAAATGAAAGACGATTTACTTCAGATGCCGCCCATGAATTACGCACTCCATTAGCAGGTTTAAAAACGCAAGTGCAAGTGGCACAACGAGCAATTAACTTGCAACAGCAACAACATGCATTACAGAATATGTTAGTTGGTTTAGATCGAATTAATCACTTAGTTACTCAACTATTGTTACTGGCACGTATGGATGCCAGCTATACGATAGAAATGTACCCTGTTGATTTACAAAAATTAATTAACCAAATTATTGGTGATTTAATGCCTCAAGCATTGGCAAAAAATATCGATTTAGGTGTGGAAACGCAAATGGTACGTTACACTATTCTAGGTAATGAAGATGGGTTATACTTGCTATTTCGTAATTTAATTGACAATGCGATCCGCTACACTCCTGAGCATGGACAAGTAACCGTTGCTTTTTCTCATGAAGTACAGCATAAAATAACTATACGTATTATTGATAATGGTATAGGTATTCCAGTCGAACAAATGGCGCATGTTTTTAAACGTTTCTACCGTGGACAATCGCAAAAAATGCCCGGTAGTGGTTTGGGTTTATCAATTGCGCAACGGGTGGCAGAATTACACAATAGTATGATTTATTTAACTAATATAGAAAATAAAGCAGGTCTTTGTGTAACAATGTCTTTTAACTTGCTGTGATCTTTATAAATTTAGGTAAAAGTCAAAGATTAAAAATTGTTTTTATTTGTCAATGCGTAAGTCCTATTTATGCGCGATCACTGACGGAAATTCAATCGTAAAAGTGGAGCCTTTACCTAATTTGCTTTCACAACTTACATTTCCGTTGATTGCACTGACTAATTTTTTAACAATAAATAAGCCTAAACCGGTTGAATGTTCTTTTCCTGTCGGGCGTGGTGTTAAGCGGGTGAATTTACTGAATAATTTTTGTTGATCAGCAAAACTCAGCCCCGGACCTTCGTCTTGAATTTTACAACTGATTTTATTTTCAACTTCTACTATTTGAATATAGATGTTTTTATCCTTCGGTGAATATTTAACTGCATTAGAAATAACATTATCTAAGGTTTGTCGCACAATATTTGGATCAGTTAAAGAAATATATTGTTCTTGGGCATGATAAAAATGTAGTGTAATATTTTTTATTTTAGCAATTTCAATATAATGCGCAACTAAAAATTCAATGATAGGTAAAATATCTAATACTTTTAATTCTAAGTTAATTCTGCCAGATTCAATCGCATTAACATCTAATAAATTAGTAATCAGTTCAAACATTTGACGCGAACTAATTTGAATTTTTTTAGCTAATTCAATCAATTCTTCCTTATCTATTTCATCAAACGATGCTTCAATATCTTCCGACATGCCCAAAATAGCCGAAAGCGGATTTTTTAAATCATGGGCGACAATTCCTAAAAGCTCGTTTTTTTCTTGATTTAATTGAGTTAAGCGGGTGTTCTTGTCGTGTAATTCGCGCGTACGTTCAGCAACTGTTTCTTCTAAACTTTTCGCCATACTGCCAAAAGATTCTGCCCGTTTGCGATCTGCAATATCTTGAATAGCAATTAAAATCGCTTGTTCATTGTGCACAATAATGAGTTGTAACGAAAGTGTGATATGTAATATGTCGTGATTGAATGCTTTAAATTGAGTTTCGTAACCACTGACTACACCTTGATAAACAAAGCGTTCTAAAATTCTTTCCCATTCACTGATATCAACGAAAAAATCGGTTAGTTTGTAAGCAAGTAATTGTTTCATCGTGGTTTTAAATAAAGTGGCTGTAGGAGAATTAGCATATAGAATAAAACCTTCACATTCGTCAACGATAACTAAAGGAATATTAATAGTTTCAGTAATAATTCTGAATCGCTCTTCGCTTTGCTGTAAATGGTTTGCATAATCGCGAATTTCGGTAACCATCGCATTAAAAGTATCAGCTAAAATCCCAATTTCATGTCTGCTTTTCACTTGAATAACTGTATCAAATTGCTTAATTTTAACTTGTTTAGCGCCTTCAATTAATATATTCAAATCTCCAGAAAGACGTTCAATGAAAAAATAAGTGATGGCAATGGTAATAATAAATAATAATCCCATCACTACAATTTGAATAAAAATAGCATGTCGAATCCGTTTTTCTATGGTGTTATGACTCATACCAACATGTATTTGCCCACCAATTTCACTAGTTAAAATGGGATAACTAATGTCTGTAATATTACCTAAAGTAACTAAATGTAAAGTACGAATTTTTGCTTGTGTTCCATCAAATTCGGCGAATGCTTCCACCTTTATATCTTCAGTTAATATCTCATCCAACATTTTATTGGTAAATGTGTGCGCAATAATTTGTTGTGCTGCATCATGTACAAAAACATAACTAACCCCTTCTAAGTGAGAAAATTGTTCGATTAAATTTTGCAAATGAGTGTAAGGGGGATTGAGCGAAAATTGCTCCTTATAATTTGCAATGCTTTTAGTGATAACAACGCCTTTACTAATATATTCTGCTAATAAATTTTGGCGTAAATTCCAACTAGAGACCAAAGATATAGTGATAGCCACAACAGCGAATAAAACCAATTGAATAATTAGCGTTTTTTGTAACAATTTTGATATTTTCATGACACTAGATCAAATTTTCCGGTCTTTTTCTTGTATTAACGCTGTCTGTAATCGTGTTGCAATATCATCCATAAGTTTAAATTCTTCTTCGGCTTCAGCTAGTTGAGCATCTTTAGCAAATTTTTCTAGTGCCTTACACGAATTAGCAATCTCACGTCCACCTAAATTAACACTGGCACCTTTTAATTTGTGCGCTGCTGCATAAAGTGCATTATTATCTTTTGATTCAATCGCTTGTTTAATATTAGCAATGTAGTTAGGCAATTCGGTTAAAAATAAATCAATGAGTCGGACAAATGCTTTTTGAGGTAAATCTTGTCGCATTTGGTCTAACATTTTTTCGTCTAATGGGGAATCAGTTGTTACGTTAACTTTTTCAATGGCTTGATCAATCGATGTTTCAATCAAATTCGATGCAGCGGTGCGTAGCCAATGGTGTAAAATTTTCTCCAAATCTTTGGCAAAATACGGCTTTCCTAAATAATCATTCATGCCAATGGCTAAACATTGTTCTTTGACACCTAACATGACATTTGCTGTGAGTGCGACAATGGGTACTGGTTTAATTTTTTGTTTTTGCTCACGAATTCTGATATTTTTCGTTGCAGTAAAACCGTCCATTTCTGGCATGTGACAGTCCATAAAAATAAGATCGTAGGCTTGCTGTTCAAGTTTTTCTAAGGCTTCAATCCCATTATTAGCAATCGTCACTTCACAACCCAATTGCTGCAACATATCTTTGCCTAATTCTTGATTAATGATGTTATCTTCAACTAATAGTATTTGCCATGTAGTGGGTAATTTATTTAAATTGATTGGTTTTATTGTTGGTGACGATGTGAGTTGTTGAATTTGACCCAAAATATTGAGTAAACAATGTAGTAATGCGTGTTGGTAAACTGGCTTGACCAAGTAGGTCACAGTATCTTGTGAGGGTTCTTGTGGTAATTTGTTAGATTGTTTTTTGCTCACTAATGCAATAATCGGTAAGTGTGTGCAAGCCGGATCGGACTGTATGATTTTTATCAGTGATGACATATCAATATCGGGTAATTCTTCATCAATAATAATAAAGTGATAGGGATTATTTTCTGCAATTGCTGCACTTAATGAAGTTAATCCTTGTCTCCCATTAACCGTAATTTTTGTATGTATGTGCCATGCACTCATTTCTGTGGTTAAAATGTCTTGTTCTGTATAGTTGTTATTGATAATTAGAATGCGTAAATTGCGTAAATCTGCTTGCGCGGCGGGTGTATGGGTTGCTGGAATAACCTTAGCCTTTTGTAAGGGTAAATTAAACCAAATCGAAGTACCTTGTTGTGGGCGACTGATTAGTCCAATTTCTCCTTTCATCATGTGAATTAAGTAGCGAGTAATCACTAATCCTAAGCCAGTGCCTTCATAACGTCTGGTAATTGAGCTGTCCGCTTGTGAAAAGGGTTTAAATAATCGATCACCAGCCGATTTATCAATGCCAATACCTGTATCTTCAATTTCAAAATTTAATTTGACTTGATCTGGTAAATTTTCCAAAAGTGATATGCGAATTTCGACTTTACCTTGATGGGTAAATTTAACTGCATTACCAATAATATTATTTAAAATTTGTCGCAAACGGCTAGGATCACCGCGTAACATCATGGGCATAGGGGATTGAAAAATATATTTTAATTTCAATTCTTTACGATGAGCAATCGCAGTAAAAAGATGTATCATTTCTTCAATCAATGTGCGCAAATTGAAATCAATCGAGTCTAAGACTAAGCTACCCGCTTCAATTTTGGAAAAATCTAAAATATCGTTAATCACCGTGAGTAAGCCTTCACTTGAATAACGTATCATTTCAACATAATGCTGTTGTTGTGAGGATAATGTCGTCATTGCCAATAAATCGGTCATTCCAATGACACCATTCATCGGTGTGCGAATTTCATGACTCATGGTTGCCAAAAATTCGCTTTTAGAACGACTGGCACATTCTGCTAATTCTTTTGCTTGCAATAAGCTGGCTTCTGCTTTTTTACGGTCAGTCAAGTCATGTAAGCAGACAACAAACACTTCTTCATTTTCCCAGAAAGTTTCTGATAGCTGTAATTCAGTAATACGCGTTTTACCATTACGTTGCTGAATTTCGATTTCAAATTTACCCACACTATAATACGGTAAAGTGAGACTTGTTCCGATTAATTGTGAAGCGATTATCTGATAAAATTCTTCAGCAGCCGGATTGACGAAACGAATCACGCCAAGTTGATCAATAATGAGCATTGGATTGCGATTATTCTGAATAATGTGGCGAAAGTTTTTTTCACTTTGTCGCAATGCTAATTCTGCATGTTGATGCGCAATTGCACCGCGAATACTATCGCCAATCGCCCTTAAAATCAGCATTTGACTTTCAGACCAAGAACGTTCAGTATGACAATCATTAAATCCAATAAATCCCCAAAACTGTTTATTAAAATGAATTGGCACCACCAGTAAAGATAAAATGTGATGTTGATTTAAAATGACACGCTCGCTGTGCGGAAAATGACGCACTAATCCAGTAACAATTTGATTTTGAGATAATTTATCATACCAACGTGGAAAATTTGTTTCATACACGATATTTGACCACTGACTCAATTTTAACTGTACATATTTCAAGTGATTAGAAATCCACACATATCGACAGCTCATTAATAACTGTTTAGTTTCTGGATGCGTATGATTTTCAAACACATAAACATGATCCACATTAACAACATCTCCTAAGATCGCTAGCGCATTATTAATTGCATCTGAATATTCCGGCGTAGCTAACAGATGATTGGCAATTTGTGCAATACTTTGCAAAAAACGATCATGAAGATGCAATTCCTCTATGACACTTTGCTTATATGAGGTAATATCTGTTGCAAACATATAAATAACTTGCTGATTTTTATCAAAACTTGCTTCCCATGCTATCCAATGATAACTGCCATCGGTTTGTTGATAACGATTTTGAAATGTGGTGGGCACCTCATCGCGTAAAAGTTGCATTAAACAGCGCGTTGTTGTGGGTTTGTCATCGCTGTGCACCCGATTTAAATAATGCGAATTAAGCAATTGCGATATCTGCAACCCAAAGCGTTGTTCCCAACTGTGTGCGGCATAGCGAATGTAACCATTGATATCTAATCCAACCATCAATAGCGACGAAAACAAAAATTTCTTATCAATTAACGGATTATCCATTCCAACTAACCTTTATAATTATTATCAAGTGTTGCGATTATAAAAAAACAGTCAATCGCTTTATTTAATTATTATAATGAGAGACAAATTTTTACAATAATCATAAATATGCAAAAAATTATACAAAGAAGAACTCTTTCGACAACCTGTCATTTGCCAAATGATCTTCATCCTGTGTTAAAACGTGTTTTAGCGGCGCGTCATGTTGATACATTCGATGAGTTAGATTATAGCTTACCACGCTTACAACCTTATACTTTACTTAAAGATATCGATAAAGCCGTTTTCTTATTATACAATGCGTTAAAACAACAAATGCGCATTTTAGTCATTGCCGACTATGATGCTGATGGTGCCACCAGTTGTGCTGTTGCAGTCAAAACGCTCAAATTAATGGGTGCGCAACATATTAATTATCTAGTACCCAATCGTGAAGTACATGGTTATGGTTTAAGTGAAGCATTGGTTAAACTTGCTTTACAATCGCGACCTCATTTACTCATTACCGTTGACAATGGCATCTCCAGTTTTAGCGGTGTTGAGTTAGCCAAACAATATGGCATCCAAGTACTCATCACTGACCATCATCTTCCTGCAAAACAATTGCCGTTTGCTGATGCAATCGTCAATCCTAATCAAATTGGTGATTTATTTCCTAGCAAAATGTTGGCAGGCGTTGGGGTTATTTTCTACGTTATGATGGCATTAAGGGCTTATTTACGTGAACAAGGCTGGTTTAGCGCACAACATCTCACAGAACCTAATTTAGCTAATTTATTGGATTTAGTAGCATTAGGCACTGTCGCCGATGTTGTTCCATTAGACTATAACAACCGTATTCTAGTTGATCAAGGACTACGTCGTATACGAGCGGGACAATGTTGTTATGGCATTCAAGCACTACTTGCAGCGGCAAAACGAGATGCCAGCCAAATGACAGCCACAGATTTAAGTTTCGGTATTGCACCACGTCTCAATGCCGCTGGGCGAATGGATGATATGCGACATGGCATTGCTTGTTTACTGAGTGAAAATTATGATTTAGCCCACGAACACGCACAATTATTAGAAGTTTTTAATCATGAACGCCGTGCGGTTGAATCAGACATGCAACAAGAAGCCAAAAATATGTTAGATATTATGGCATTAGAAAAACAAACAGACTTACCCATAGGCTTATGTCTTTATGATGAAAATTGGCACAAAGGCGTTATTGGGTTATTAGCCTCACGGATTAAAGAACGATTAGCGCGTCCGGTGATTGTGTTTACTAATGCGGGTGATGGACAAATAGTGGGATCAGCACGATCTGTTCCGCATGTACATATCAAAAACGTCTTAGACAGTATTGCCATACAATATCCAAAAATACTCATTAAATATGGCGGTCATGCAATGGCAGCAGGTTTAACTTTACATCATCATGATTTTGAACTATTTAAAACTGTTTTTAATCATGAAGTGCAACAATATCTTTCCGTCGAAGATTTACAAAATATTATATTGAGCGACGGTTTATTGACTGACAGCGATTTCACGCTAAACTTAGCCTCTCAACTACGTACAATTACACCATGGGGACAGGGTTTTGCAGAACCTATTTTCGACGGTGAATTTACCATTTTGGATAAAAAATTATTTAAAAATAAGCACCTGAAGATGAAAGTAAAACCAATCGAAGGAAATAATACTGTAGAAGTCATGGCATTTAATTTGACTGAAACGAACTGGTTAACTGAAATCGATCAGATAAAATTAGCTTATAAATTAGATATTAACAATTTTAGAGGATTTCAAAATTTATGTTTAACAGCTGAATATGTAATCTGGTAGAAATGCTCACCTAAAATACATTTACTCGTAACACAATTTAAGAATGAATATTTGCTCCAGTTGAAATAATTTTTTATGTTATCTACACAAAAATCAAGTGCCAAAATTGGCGTTTATGTCGACGTTGCCAACGTCAATCGTAATGGTGGTTATGGAATGCAATATGACATATTGCGAGAATTTGCTTGTCGTGATTGGGCTGAAGCAATTCGTTTGAATGCCTATGTCAGTTTTGATGTTGAAAGATCACGTGAAGACCCCTTGTACCGCAAAGGAATTAATAGTTATTTTTCAGTACTAAGAGAATATGGTTTTAAAGTTATTCAAAAAAATGTGAAATGGTATGAAGATGAAAAAGGCACACGTTATGGAAAAGCCAATGCAGACCTAGACATGGCAGTGGACGCTTTACTACAATCAAAAAATTTAGATCGCGTTGTTTTAGTCACTGGAGATGGCGATTTTGTACAAGTCGTAAGAGCATTGCAAAATAATGGTTGTCGAGTAGAAGTGATTGCTTTTGAAAATATTTCTTCTGAACTGAAACGTGAAGCAGATATGTTTATTTCAGGCTATTTTATTCCGAATTTACTACCGATTAAACGCCCTGATTGTAGTGGTACATGGGGAGAGCTAGGTTCTGTCGTACGCGGTTATTGCTCGCATTACTATGAAGATCGTGGTTTTGGTTTCATGCGTTATATGGATAAAATTTCGCCCGCCTTATGGATTACTGATTCACGTAACGATGATTCTCCCTATAGTTCAGCCTTTTTTCACGGCTCTAGTTTGCCAGAAGAAGTAAATACAGTTTCATTACCTAATCGTGATTTTATCTTTGAGTTTCGTTTAGAAGAGTCTAAAAGTAGCAATAAAGACCCAATCGCAACCAGTATTCGTTTAGTTAGCTTGTAGGGTGTATGAGCGAAGCGTCATACACCTTTGTGATGTTGAAATTGCTGGTGCATGACACTACGTTTATGCACCCTACAAGCTATAACAACCGTATTCTATAGGAATTACGCATTGACAAAATCAACTACTGAAAAATCAAAAAGTTAAAATCATTTTTTTCAATATAAAATGCGCGTAACTCCGATTACATTATTCTACATCAAAATGATAGAATTCAGTGTTTAAATAAGTAGTGACAGCATCAAAATCTTCATCAAACCAAGCGGTATCGATAGCACGTGTACCACATAATTGGACTCGACTCGTTAATTGACTGTATTCTGTTACCGTGCGATCTTCGCGAGAATATACGGTATTGGGTTCATCCGGATATTTGTTGGTATGACATGACATACAACTGGCATCATGCAAGGTTTTGCCTTGTTCAGTATTATCAGCGGCTTCATCCATGATAGCTTGTGCTGTATTCAGTGCGCTTAAGCCAATGATTAAGACAGATAGGATCGTTTTCTTAAACATGATAGGTTCCTTAAGTTAATAGTTTAGATAATTCAATTAATTACCGATTTAGCCGATAAATGTGCAATACGAACTGGTGCAGGCGGATGCGAGTCATAAAAAGATGAATGTAGTGGATCAGGCGTTAAAGTGTTCGCGTTTTCTTTATACAATTTTACCAAAGCATGAATTAAATGCTGTGGATTTGCTTGTTGGGCTGCAAAATCGTCCGCTTCAAATTCATGTTGTCGTGAAGCCCGTGCCATTATCGGTTGTAAAAAGAAGGTAAATACCGGCAAACATAAAGTAAACAAAAGTAATGCCATATAAGTGGAGTGTGTACTGACACCTAAACCAGAATAAAACCAACTTTGTTGCATTAACCAACCCAATAAAGCCAAACTGGCAAAAGTTAATAATGCCATCCATATCATTCTTTTAACAATATGTTTGTGTTTAAAATGTCCCACTTCATGTGCTAATACGGCTTCTACTTCATCAATGGTTAAGCCTGCTAGTAGTGTATCAAAAAATACGATGCGTTTGTTGTTGCCAAAGCCGGTAAAATAAGCATTTCCATGTCCTGAACGTTTAGAACCATCCATGACGAAAATACCTTGGCTGGTAAAGCCATTACGTTGTAATAACGCTTCAATTCTTTGTTTTAACGCCTGATTTTCTAATGGACTGAATTTATTAAATAGAGGTGCAATAAAAGCGGGATATGCCCAAATCATCAGTAAACTAAAGCCCATCCACACAGCCCACACATCAATCCACCAATATTGACCCATCGATTCCATTAGCCATAATACAATAAAAATCAATGGGATACCAATCAAAAAAGTCAATAAAATAGATTTAAGCAAATCACTGATGAATAAGCCGGGTGTCATTTTATTAAAACCAAAGCGTTCTTCAAGATAAAATGTGTTATAAATGTTTGAGGGTAAATCTAACAGTGAGGAAATTAACATTACGCTCATAATTACTGCCACGCCAGTCCATAAATTTGACCATGCAAATATTTGCCAATATTGATCGACAAAATTCAATCCGCCACCTAATGTCCAAAATAGCAATAATACCATTTCTATCAATAACATAATTTGCCCAAAACGGACTTTGGCAATGGTATAGTTAGCCGCTTTTTGATGTTCTATTGAAGAAATTTTGTCTATAAAAGCATCAGGCACTGTTTGTTGATGATCTTGAATATAGCCAATATGTCGTGCTTTTAGCCATAATTGTGTAAATGTACCAATTGATAAAAACAGTATAAAAATCAGAGTGAATGTAGCCATTGTGATTCCTAAAATAAATATCGCCTTAATTATCAACTTTTTCAGTCGTTAAATGCAAATGTGCTGGGCGTAATCCAACAATAAATAGAGTCATGAAATAAACGACCATGCCCACCGTGACCCAACTTAATAAACGTAAACCACGTTCAAGTAAGTGTGTATTTAGCCACGTTTCCATCGTACCGCAACCCCACCATAGCACAATTGCCATGCTGATGGCGGCAATTATAATACGTAATAATAAAGCATACCAACCCGCATTAGGCTGAAAAACCGCTTGTTTTCTTAAATAATAGTAAAGTAATGCGGCGTTGACTGTTGCGGCTAATGATGTGGCTAATGCTAAGCCAACATGTTGTAATGGCACGATAAATAATAAATTTAATATTATATTAGTTAGCATGGCAATCACGGCTATTTTTACTGGAGTGCCTGTATCCATTCGCGAATAGAAGCCGGATACTAAGACTTTCACTAATACAAATCCTAGTAAACCAAATGAGTAAGCGATTAAACTGGCACTGCTTTTCATTACGTCATGTGCGGTAAATTCGCCATGATGAAATAAAGTCGCTAAGATGGGACCGGCTAAAATCAATAAACCAATCGTAGCTGGGGTAGCAACGATAAATACCCAACGCAGCGCCCAATCCAAGGTGTTGGAAAAACTTTGCATATCACCTCTAGCCACGGATTTTGATAGATTTGGTAACATGACTGTTGCGAGTGCTAAACCAAATACGCCAACGGGAAATTCCATTAATCTGTCGGAGTAATATAACCACGATACGCTGCCAGTGATTAAAAATGATGCCATCAAGGTATCGATTAATAAATTAATTTGAGAGACAGACACGCCAAATAACGCGGGTAACATCAGTTTATAAATGCGTTTGACGCCGCTATCTCGTTGAAAATGGGGGCGTGGTAATAAGTTGAGTCGTTTTAAAAAAGGTAATAAAAACAGTAATTGTAACAGTCCAGCAAAAAACACGCCCCATGCTAATGCCATAACGGGTTGTTCAAAGTAGGGTGTGAGCCATAAGGCAGTACCAATCAATGAGATATTTAATAATATTGGGGTAAATGCAGGAATTGCAAATTTGCCATAAGTATTTAAAATGCTGGCTGCAAAAGCGGCTAGTGCGATGAAAAATAAATAGGGAAATGTAATTCTTAACATGCTGACTGTTAAAGAAAATTTCTCTGGATATTGTGAAAAACCCGGTGCAAAAATGAAAGTCAGTATTGGTGCGCTGATAATACCAATAATAATCACGCCAATTAATAGTCCACCCAAATGCCCGGCGACGTTGTTGATTAATTGTTTGACGGTAGCTTCATCATTTTGGGTTTTATATTCGCTTAAAACTGGGACAAAGGCTTGTGAAAATGCACCTTCTGCAAATAAACGACGCATGAAATTAGGAATTTTAAATGCTATTAAAAAGGCGTCGGCGCTGATGTTGGTACTTGCACCAAATGCGTAGGCGATCACCATGTCTCGTATAAAGCCGAAAATACGGGAGAGGAAAGTTAAAATACCGACTAATAAAGTCGAACGAACCATTTGCTTACTCAAAAAATTTCCTCGTAGTACGTGGATTATTTGGATATGTTTAAGGTGGAAGTGCGTACGTTTAAACCATCCATTGCATTGGGTAATTGGGTAATAATTACTTCGTCATCTAACTTAAGTTGTTCACTGCGCACTAATATTTGTGATTCTCCCGTTGGCGAAATATAATTACCAATTCTTTCTATGGTTAAACCGCGCATACGTTCATCTACTAAACGATAAATGCGATTAGTACCATAAATTGCTTCAAAGGGTAACACAATCACATTTTGTTGCTCTGGCAATTGTAGAGCTAAGCTTAAAAATTGTCCTAAACGCAGCGTTTCTTTGCCGGTTTTTATTTGAAATAAGCCATCAATACCGCCGCTGTTAGCATTAATCTGACCCGCTACGCGATCGAGTTGTAGTTGAATTGTTTGCCCTAACCATTGGATAGTCGCAAATAATATCTGTTTATTTTGCAAAGCAGCAAGCACTTCTTCTTGATAACGATTAGGAATTTGGGCGCGCAATTTCGTGTGTGTGGTGTCATATAATGTAATCAAGATGCTACCACTGGAAATTCTATCACCAATAGAAACAGCTACTTGAGTAATCATACCATTAAATGGTGCTGTAATGGTTAGACGTTCTAGCTCTAGTTTGGCTGCATCACGTAAACTGATAGCACGATCTAGCCGAGCTTGATATTGTGCCAAACGCGCTTTGTGATTTTTAATTTCTGAGCGACGATTATTAACAGTTAATTCTTGTTTTTCAACAAATTGTTGCGATTCTTCTAAAGCAGCTTCGGAGGCTAATTTTTGCTTTTCTAGTTTTTTAGCCCGTTCTAGTGATTTTTTGATTAAAGATAATAATTTTTCTTCTTTTTCAATAGAATTCACATCGTTGTTATGACGCTGATTTTCCAAATCGATCGAAGCTTGGAGATCGGCAATGTCAGCTTCGCGTTGACGCAAATTTAATTGGCTGTCGGCATTATCCAATTTAATCAATGCTTGACCTTTAGTGACTTTTTCACCTTCTAATATAAGTACTTCTTTGATTGTGAGCAAATTATTCAATGAAATGCTAGGAGCGCGCAAAGTTGCTGACCGTGGAGATTCTACTTTGCCGTATAAAGTCACAGTGGGAGATAGAGTTGTCGGTTTAATTCGGGTAGTTGTGACAATCCAAGTTTGTTCTTTAATGGTAACCGGTTGACTTACGGGACGAGTAAGGTACAAATAGGTAAAACCTACTATAGAAATAGCCAGAATGATGACGGAAAGTGAAAATTTTTGTAACATGACGGGAATTGAGTGAGCATAAAATATAGTAATAATCTCCCCACCCTATTTTGCAAAAGAGTTGGGGATAAGCTGTGATTGACTCAAATTTTCACCAACATTGTGTTGATAAGGCATTTGCGTCGTCATAAGCCGCTTTTTCACTTAAGGCATTCATAGTAAATCGTTGACAAGCGGTATCATCTTTTTGCGCTTTATTGCCGTCTGCTCTGGCTTCTATTGAAAAACTATTGGCTGTTGCTGAAACCACGTTCAGTGCATAATAACCTTCTTTGGAATAATAGGAAGTGCCTTCTTTTTTGAATCCTTGTTTTTCTGCCTTCAAACTCTCTAAAGAATCAGCAAATTTATGATTATCAGCATGATAGATTTCTTGTAATTGAGATAATTCTGCCAAAGCCACTTTAGCATCTGCCCGACGTGCGTGTTTCACTTGTTCTGTATACATTGGGATAGCAATAGTGAGCAATATACCAATGATCATAATAGCAATGGCTAGTTCTATTAAAGTAAAACCTGATTGGTTATGTGATGATTTTATCATATTATTTTCCTCTGTTTAACGTAAAAAACCTTTAGGACTTTTGACAATCCTAAAGGTCGGATCATATCACAGCTTGAAAAAATTATTCTTGCATCCAAAAAGTGGGATCTAATTTCAGCCAGGGGAGACCAAAATCCATACTAGGCAATTCTGGAGCATCACCAAGATTACCAAGCATTCTAATTTGCCCACTTTCAGTAAACATCGCCACTAAATCTGAAACTAAACCGGACAACTGTAAAAAGCGATCTGATGTGGTTAGATCTGAATCATCGCCTTTTTTATCCAAATTAAGTGCAGCACCACCGGTTAATAAATCAAGCACATATAAACGGCTTTTACCTTCGTTAATTGAGCAAGTATCTTCATTGACTGTTTGTGCTGGTGGAATAAATGTAGTAAAAAACACTTTACCATAAAATACTAACGGTGAAGCTAAACCTTTTTCACCTGCTTCTTGCAAATTGAGGTACCAACCTTTGCTATCTTGCAAATTCTCGATTGCAACCGATTTATCAGTATCAGAACCTTGAATTAAGTTGTCGGTCACATCGGCTAAATCTGCTTGTGTCAATGTTCTAAATTGTGATTCAGCACCTTGTGCCGCATTGCCAGCACTGCCTTCAATCAATTTACCCGTTTCTAAATCGCGTAAAGCATAGAATTGGTCTTTGATGTTGGTACCCAATGGGTCTGGGCGAGTACCGCTGGTAATAACGAGCATGGTATAGTCGCTTTCACCTTCTAACGAATATACGGTGTCACTGATTTTAACCATTTCTGGTGAGTAGAAAAAGCGTCGTCTGCTGTCACCTGATAAAATAGCTAATCTGCCACCTATACCACGATAGCCCGCTTCTAAGTCAATGCGCCATATTTGTCCATGCACGTCACCAAAGTAAATCCTATCTACTGCTTTGTCACTATCACTGTCCATGAAAGCTAAATTAGTGGGAATGGGATAATCCATACCAGCCAAATTTAAATCAGCTTCTTTATTGCTAGCAGACCAAATACGCTCTCCTGTATTAGGATCAACCATATAAACGGCATTACCCATTGTAGCTGCAGAATAACTTTCGTCCTGATTTTCGTCATAACCTCCACCAAACATTAAAACAATGCAGTTTGGGTTACGACACACGACATTGGTTTTAACTAAACGGGCTTGTGACCATGTTTGTCCCAATTTTTCAAAACCGGTAGTTACTCCTCCTTCAATTGTCCACATTAATTGAGGTTTGTCGGGATCAGTCAAGTTAAGTGCGTAGTAATTTCTACCACCTCGACGCATTCCAATGTACATTTTAACCGAATCACCGTCTGCGGCTGTGATATAACCATCTTTATTGACATCATTGATCCAAAATGTAGGCGTTGCATCAACTCCGTAAATACGCGGTCCTTCTATATTAATTTTCAACTTATCTTGGATACCTAATAATTGTCTAGGTAAAAATGACCAATCTTCTTTACCTGTTTTAGCATCAATCATCCGAATAAGACCATCGTTAGTACCGACAAATAATTTGGTTTTTTCTTTGCTATAACTGACAACGCCTGGGCTACTGTGTAATGGATCAGCAAATTTCCAACGATCTGTGCCACTGATATCTTTACCACGAATCCAATCAAGCATATCTTCCAATTCTCTGTCAGACATTTCCGCATCACCTAATAACTCTTTGATGTTATAAGTTGCCTCAGGGTCAACTTCACTATAAGCAGATACTAAGTTTTCTTCTGCAGTAATGTCACTTTCATTAGCTAAATTAATGTAAATTTTACGGCTTAAATAACTGGGTACATTAGCTCCTGCACCGCCTTTGAGCACATCGCCACCATCTTTTTCTGTACTCCAAAAACTGGTTGATTCTTCACTGATACCACCATTTGCGGCTACTGAATCACCGTTTGCATCTACAATATCGCCAAGACCGGTACCACAACCAGTGGATGTACCACACACGCGGTATTTTTTAATATTTCCATGCCAACGTTGGAATTTGTCTGGTTTAAATAAGGCAAAATACGCTTCCTCATTGTGATATAGCTTGTTTAATGCATTGACTGAAATACTCGGTGCGGCAAATGATCCGCTATTGATAATGGCTTGTGCAACTATCGCGGTAAACGCAGATTCTAGTTGTTTAGAGGCTGCTTTTGGATCATCAGCATTCGCTTCGTAAAATTTGCCGCCACCATTACCGGCTAATTCTTGTAAAAATCGCAGTGCTTTGGCATTTCGCTTAGTACCCGCTTCATTTTCAACATAAACCGGATCAGTCGTAATTACATCAGCGTTATCAGCTTCTTGTTGTGGGTCTTGTTCTTCATAGTCGTAATAATAGGCATTACCCATTTTTGCGACTAGTCTGCCGTCTTTAGTTTTATAACGCGCTAACCAATCTTTACCCAATTGAAAACCAACAGTATGTAAAAAGATTTTCTGTTTACCGGTCAGTGTGGCATTATTATCTTCAGATTGCATGAACTTAGCTAATTCGATGCCACATTCTTCCATGGAGGATATGGGTTCACCGTCTGCATAGCTTTTGGCACAACTTCCACCGACTAACGACTTAACCGCTGCGGCTGCCGTATTTTTTGTCGCTGCACCATCTGTTAAGAATACGATGTGACTTTCCTGACAAGGAGATTCCATCGGAGAAACGTAGGCTGCTGATCCTGAAATCTTTTCGTCAACACAACTCTTAGTTCCCGGTCTATCATCAGGACAGGTATAAGGCAGTGAAGGTCCATCAATTTTTACGCCAGAACCCGAATAGGTACTGGGATGACTTAGAAAGTGTGTGGCTCTCGTATAGCGATCTTTTCCATAATCCACCGGTCCGCCGCGATAATATTGGGTTGCTTCGTAGAGTGCGTCGACGATGGGTGTGAAAGAGCCAGAAACTAAATTTTTCACAATTTGCTCTAAACGAGTACGTACAATCATATTGCCGGCATCTCCTAAAGAACCGGATACTTTGATTCGTAATACTGCGCCTTGTGTTGGATTGACTTCAAATGAAGCTGCATTTCTTAAACCTGTACCTGTTAAGTAAAAAGCCATTGGATTGTAACTACGCCATTCATCTTGTTGAATAATTTCTTCAATAATCGGGGCAATATTGACAGAATTGTAACGGCGATTTTGTACCCAAGGTTCTGTGATATTCCAATTTACGGTTGCTTTGGTACGTGGACGTTTAGTGGTGCTACTGATGCTATATTCAGTGCCATCACCACCTTCAAATTCAGCGGCTTGCAGATTCATTTCACCCCATATTCTTAAATTAGCGGGCGGTACTTTATCGGTGTCTGTCTTAGTTGCCGTAAATATCAGATTGGCTTCCATAATTTTGGCACCGTGATCCAAAGGTACTGATGGAAAACGAAAACCAACGGTACGGGTTGCTTGACTATTAGTTGCAAGTTCTAAATTAGGTGAAGTAATATAAATCATACCATCGGCTGAGGTCATTTCTTCTACGTCATCGTATTTACTTCTAACTTGTGAATAAAAAGTTTGGTTAATACACCCATTTCCGCTAATTTGATTCATATCGTATTCAACATGTAAAATAGGCGCTTTACCCGGCTCTTCATCAAAAGCTTTAGCATTACGCAATGATTCATTGTCATCTGCTGAAATAATAAACGACATGGCGTTGTTGCCACCACACCAACCACTGCGATTAATTACTTTTTGTACAATTTCAGTCAGATCAGGTGAAGAATAAACTGCATTTTGGGTGGTCCAAGGTCTCACGCTACTCCAATAAACCTTGGAAGTTAAACTTTTTCTACTAGAAAGATTACCCACATCACCCGTATATTCAGCCGCACTATCAGTATCTTCTGCTTGAATAATTAAATTAGCTGTCTCTGTTGCTACTTCTCCAGAAACAAAATCAAGTCTGGCACTGAGCACTTTGGCACCTTGAGGCACTCCAACATCGGTAAATCGCAAGCCAACTAATTGTCGATTAATTTGACCAACGCTCGCATTTTCATCTTCTCCTGCTGAATACGTAACTTCCAATTGTGGAATTGTTTCATTATCTGCTTTAATGTAAGTTTGTGAGTAAGCACCTGTACTTACAGCTTCTTTAGGTACGACAATTCTTCTAAACGCGGCTGTGGTTTTGGTTGAATCAGGGTCTGATTGTAGAATAAATACCATCTTATTGCCTGATTGCCAACTTTCTTGTGCGTCAATAAAATCTTGCAATAGTTCTTTTAGATTAGGCGTAGAAAAATGCTCAGTTGGCGCATCTGGTTGTGCTAAGGAATTAGGCGGAGCAGGTACATTTGCCCATTTAACAGGCGGACTGTATTTATCGCGCACTGATAATTTGGTACCTTTCCAAGCAACAGTAGGGTCTGGCGCACTCAAGTCACCAAATTTATAAGGGTCTTTAGAATTTTCCGCGTAAATTAATAAATCTAAAGGATTACTACCTGTCGTTAATATATCTTTACTACCTTGATAAGTAAAAGTAATCTTTGCATCGGTAATTTTCGCGCCTTTGGGTACAGGCACAGCAAATTTAAGTCCGACCAATGTGTTACCTTTGGTAGTGGTAATCGTGTCATTACCGAAACGGATCATATTAAATCTGGTTTTACCGTCCGCTGTTGCTTCCAATATAAAACTATCTGTTTCTTCTAATTTGACTGTCGATGTTCCAGAAATAGACCAATAAATTTTCAATTCAGCCGCTTCCACCGAACTTTCATCAAAGGCAAAAAAACCACGCGTTCCGGTTGTACCAGTATCTGGGTCTTTGGCAAACATGAACACCATACTATTGCTGAAATTCCATCCCGTTCGATTAACCATTTGTTGAATAATAGTGGTGAGGTCTGGTGTGGCAAAAATTTCATTTGCAGCCGTTGTTTTTACCGACCATTTGACCATATTAAAAGCTTCGACAATTGGATTACCATCGGCATCCACTTCATCGGTATTTATACCTGTTGGAAAGTTTATTGGATTACTCAAATAACCATTACTGTCAGCAAAGCTTTCACCTGATTTGTCGATTGTTGGCATACCTGCACCATAAATAACTAAATCCAAAGGGTCTTCATAGTTATTGTTGCTCAAAAATGAAATTTCTGCTTTACCAATTATCGCACCTTGTGGAATCCCCAAATCGGTAAAACGTAAACCTACCAAGGTATCACCTTTGTCTGGTGCAACCCCTAGATAAATTGGTTTTCCTGTTCCCCATGTTTTAGTGATGACTTTATTACCGTCTTGTAAATATTCCATAGCATCATCTGCTTGAGCAACAGTCCGTCTTTGTACTTTAATGCCTTTTGGTTCTTTTGGTAATTTAACCATTGCTAAATCAGTCGAATCCAAGGTAACTGCTTTAGTCGCTATATTTTCAACTGCATCATCGGTATTATTCATAACCTGAGTTGCAGTCGGAATACTGATAACTCCGGTTGTTGTTTCAATTTCATCGACATTGGCATTAATAAAACTAACGGGATATAAAATGGGTGCGTTTGTTTTATCTACTTTATAACCACCATAGCCTTTTTTGCTAGGATAATGAGTAAATCGACCTAACCCAATGTTTACATTATTAATATTTTTTAATGTTTCGAGTAAAGCTTCTTTTAAAACTTCTATTCGTTTCGTACCGCTGGGAGAACCATCCGCATTTCTAATTTCATAGCTCATACTACCGGAACTGTCTAGCATGAATAAAATATTAGGGCGTACAGGCTCTGTAATGGCAATCGCTTGCCCACCGTAGAGGTCTGTGTCATCAGCATGACTCGGTACGGATAGACCGATTAAAAAGCAGATAGTTAGAGCGGTGAAAAAAGCGCGACTATTATTCATTTTACATCTCCATCTTTAATCAAGATTCGGTTTTAAAAATTATGTTATGGTGAAAAAAAATCCCCCTCAATCCCCCTTTGGTAAAGGGGGAAGCAAAATTTACATTCCCCCTTTGGTAAAGGGAGAAGTTAGAATTTCCCCCTCAATCCCCCTTTGACAAAGGGGGCAGGGGGGATTTAAGTATCCCATAATCCTTTGTTAGTGCTATCACTTTCAGTAGAAGATTCAGTTAATCTATTAGGGTCTGTCGCACCCAATATACGCATTCCACCTCGTAAACGTACTTTTGGCGCATTAGCGTCTGTTGTGCTGCTGCCATCGCTAATAGTAATGAAGTTGACAAAATTTCCCGATTTATCCATACCGGCTTTACCTTTACCTGTTGTATCAGCCGTTTCTTCTGCAAATACTGTAATAAAACTGAGCGAATATTTAATATTTTTATTTTTGTCTCGCTTTAATGCATCAGCACTGGCTTTACCTACTTTGGGTTCATTGTTCATCATTTCTTTAATATCCTCAACTTCATAAGATTGCGGTATTGCCAAACCCACTTCTGCAATTTGCAATGCGTGGTTAAACTCTACAGTATTGGATGTCATGCGGGTTTCGTATTTGGTTGATTCTATGGTACTAATCCCTAACATGGTCAGTACAATTAGGAACATCATCGCAACGAACAACACTGCACCCTCTTGTTGGGATGAATTTGGCATCTTTTTAATCGTGAATTGCCGACGTGTCATCAGCGATCTCCTTAAATTTTAATTACGGACATTAATCGTACTGGAAAAAAGACGATGCCGAAAACCAATCTCATTACTTTCGTACTTAGCATCAACTGGATTAAACGCTAATAAATCAGGGTCTAATATAAAATCTTTATCTTCAGTATCATTAATATCGTAGCGTTTATTTGGGGTACGCATTAACAAGGTGATACGTAAACTGACTGTCTCTCCAAAACTATTTGGATTTGAAGTATAACTTATTGCATTGCCAGCTCCGCTCATTTTGCCGTAACGCACTTGAAAATTCTGCACACCCTCTACAAATAATTGATCATCTTTAAATAAAGCAAAACCGTCTTCTGCTCCCGTTGAGTTACCATTGGGAGGACTACTTTTATCAATTGCTTTCACTTCATAGGTGACAGAAGAAAAATTATTACTACCCGTGGGAACAATAAAAATATCTAGGGGCCAACCAAATTGTCGCCCAAATTGACCACTGATTGTTATTTGTCCACTTCCTATTGATCCAATATCAAAAAACTGTGAACCGCTACAATCACTAAAGACTAAACGATCAGCACCAGATATTGGTAAAGGACTACTTGATGTAATTGGAATAACATTAAGTGTCGGCGTAAATGTTTTCGCAATAAACGCTTTTTCAGCCTTAATTTGTGCACTGGTAATGGTTGTTGACATGCTACTGGTTTCAGTGGTTGTCTCGCCGCTTTCACCCGTTTCACCAGTGGCTCCTTCTTCGGTAGTTCCACCTGAACCTGACGTTGGCGGAGTGACCACTGCGCCCATATTCAATTCCAATCGATTTTGTCCACCGCCAAAATAGCTTAAAGTGAGTACGTCTGATTTGGGATAATCTTGCAGTTTACTATTGCTTGCATTTGAAGTTGCATCAACAATTGCTTTATTATCAATTCCTCCGATGGGTGAAGGCATTGAGACACCTTCGGGCAATGAACCTGAACAACCAAAATAACCCGCCATACGCGCACCAAATGTCACATCTTCCATAATAAAACGTGCGCCATCTTGTAAATACGCGAATTCACCTTGGATAGCATAAGTGCGTTTACTGGTTGACATAATTGTTAGTACGCCAGCCATAAGAATAAGACTAATGACCATAGCGATCATTATTTCGATTAAGCTAAAACCCTGCATCGCTCGTTTGTTCATTGGTATACCCATTCTTGTGTCGTTGGCTGCGCGGAAGGATCACGGCTTTCTGCCCATTTTACAATGATTCTGAGACTATCCCCTTCCTTTTTTATTTCAGCATCTCCGTCTGGTAAATTATCTTGTAATGCTTTGAACCAGCTTGCTAAATCGTATTGTGCCAATTGTTGATAAGAGCAGGGCGAACTATCACAATTTGGGTCTAAACTACCCACATCTGCAGCTGCGGTTCTAGCAGAAGAAACTTGATTGAGATAAGTAGATTTAATATCTATGTTAGTATCTTTTGAGTGTGCTTTTTGATTGAGACGCATTCTATCCATAATGTCATACGCAAGAAAAGAAGCTTGAGTACGTACGTAAGCGACATAATTAAATTGCTGCCCTCTGGCTTGTAAAGCAGCAATACCAATTAATCCCACAGAAAGTACGATAATAGCAATTAACATTTCTATCATACTGAAACCTGCGACAGATTTTTTTTGATAAGTTTTCATTTTTATCACCTGTTAAAAGAAACTATCGACATTCAGCATTAGAATTAATCAGGGAAACCCGTCCCATCGGCGAAAGCTGTAATTGTCTTCCTAAAGGTTCATTGTCTTTTCTGTCCTTTACACAAATGGTAAAAGTGGACGTGGTGCTTTCTAAACGTCCTTTGCGATTAAATTCTACTTTATCCAGTGCCGGCTCTGTGGTGATAATGATATTGTCATCAAAAGAAACTCTCTTTAGTATTTCACTACCTATTTCTAGTTGCCACCCAGACCCCCAACCTTGATGATGTCGACGCAGAATGGTTGGTTGAAAACGTGTAATTGCCTCACTTCTCGCGTAATTTAACACGCCAACTAAATCATTCGTTTTGCTGACAATCGCGTTATTAATCAGCATGAACTGAACATTAGGCAGTGCAACAGCAAGGGCAATACCCAATATAGCTACGGCTACCATTAATTCGATGATGGAAAATGCAGTTTGTGTTTTCATAGTAACTCTTATTATGAGCAACAAAGTCTAACGATGAAGTAAAGGGAGGGATATACGGTACCGTTTTATTGCTTCAAAGGAATTAATATATAAATATGTCAAGGGAATTATTAAATTAATCTTGATTTCACTAATTTCTTATTAATTCCATAAATGATCAAACCGATACCCACAGTACCCAAACCCGCCAAAGATTCCATTGGTTTATCTTTAATCACATAAATCAACATCCAAGCAGTTGTTAGTAGAAAAAATAAAGGAGTGATTGGATAGCCCCAAGTTCTATACGGACGATGCAAATTAGGTTGCTTAATTCTTAAGACAAAAACCCCAAAAACAGTTAAAAAAACAGAAAGTGACAAGGTAAAACCAATATAGTACATAATCGCTTCAAACGAAGAAGAAACAATTAAAATCAATACGATTAATAGTTGTGCTAACAGAGCTGTCACTGGCATATTATTACTATTATGACGCGCTAAAAATTGTAATAACTTAACGTCTTCCCCAATCACTTTTGCGACTCGCGGACCTGCCCAAATCATTGAACTTAAAGTAGAAATAAGTCCTATCGCTATTAATAATCCCATGATAGTTCCCCCCATGTTACCAAAAATATGCTCGGCGGCAATATATCCCACTTCTTCTTTCATTGCCATGGCATCGATGGGCGTTGTATATAAAAACACTGAATTGAGCGAAATGTATAATAAAATCACAATCGTTGTACCCAAAAATAAGGCAATAGGTAGATATCGTCCCGGTTGTTTAATTTCGTCAACGATGTAAACTGCAGCATTCCAACCAGAATACGCATACATAACAAACACTAAGGAAACTGCGAAAGATTGACTAAAAATGACATCAATGTCTTGCCAATGTGGATAAAAATCAATTGATTGTGGGGTAGCCATAGTGAAACCCGCGATAATAAGCACTAAAATGAGGCTAATTTTTAAACCCGTAAAGAAATTTTGAAAAGAACTCACAATTCTCAAATGTAAAAGATGGACTAAAGTTACCAAAATCACAGCTGAAATTGCAATAAAATGTGCAAAAAGTGCTTGTTCTTGTAAAGTGAAATGATTAAAGTGAAAGAGTGTGCGAGAAACGTATTTTCCCATTGCCATTGCGGCGGCGGCAATCGGTGCTGCAAATCCAACTGTCATGGAAATCCAGCCCGCTAAAAAACCAATGGCAGGCGAATAAATTTTTGATAAAAGATGATATTCCCCTCCAGAACGCGGTAATGCAGCACCCAATTCCCCATAAACAAAAGCGCCACAAAGTGCGATTAAACCACCAAGTAACCATAAAAATAGAATAACAAAACCTGAATGAATATTAACAACTTGAAAACCTAAACTGGTGAAAACGCCGGTACCAACCATATTTGCTATTACAAGGGTAATCGCCGTCATAAGACCAATTAATGGCTTTTTAGAATCAGTAAGTTGCATAAAAAATTATACTTTGGATAAAAAAAGAAATTTTTAGAAAAATATTGCTTACATTTCAGCATAAAACTTGCTTATATAGTAACATTTTTACCATTCTGATGTGATTTATATTATGAAAAAAATTATTTTTTGCTACTTGTTTATTTACACCATGCCACTGTTTGCAACTGAAGAAATTCCATGCAATATCGGTATACTTGCTTATCGTAGTAAAGAGTTGACAGTGCAACAATGGCAGCCGACGGCTGATTATTTGAATCAATCTATTTCTATTTGTACTTTCCACATTATTCCGCTGAATTTTACTGAAGTTGAAGCAGCTGTGCAAAATAATACTGTTGATTTTATCTTAACTAATTCAGGACATTATGTCACCTTAGAGTATATTTACGGCATTACACGCATCACTACTCTAATCCAAACTGAACAAGGTAATCAACTTAAAAAATTTGGTGGCGTGATTTTTACTTTGGCAAATCGTAATGATATTAATACATTAGCAGATGTTGTTAATAAACGTTTTGCTGCGGTTAAAGATGATTCATTGGGTGGATTTATGGTCGCATGGGAACAGTTTTATGAACAACATATTGATCCATATTCAGATTTTTCAGAACTACAGTTTACCGGTATGCCTCACGATAATGTGGTATCTTTAGTTCAAAATGGGCAAGTTGATGTAGGTACTGTGCGTACAGGTGTGTTGGAACAGTTGGCTCAAGAAGGTAAGATTAAATTGGCAGATTTTAAAGTGCTTAATGCTCAGTCTGAAAAAGACTTTCCTTTTTTATTCTCTACCCAATTATATCCTGAGTGGCCATTGGCAAAATTATCTAATACTTCAGATGAGTTAGCTAAACAAGTTGTGATTGCGTTGTTAAAAATGCCTTTTAATCATACTGCATTACAAGCAGGTGATTATAGCGGTTGGTCAGTGCCGCTTGATTATCAAACTATTCATGAAATGATGAAAAAATTGCGTATCGGTCCTTATGAAAAAAGCTTTTTTACTTGGAAAGATGTGTTATATCAATATGCGCTGCCTATTATCTTACTAACGCTTGGCTTAACAATCTCCCTAGTAGGTATCATTGTAATTATAAAAATCAATCATTCTCTGCAATATCAAATTCGTGAACGTGAACGTATTACAACCGTGTTAGAAAAAACCAATGCTAATTTACATCAAGAAATCATTGAGCACAAACGTACATTGACTGAATTGAAAGAAACCCAAACACAACTGGTACAATCAGAAAAAATGGCGGCTTTAGGGCATTTGATTGCTGGGATCGCGCATGAAATTAACACTCCGTTAGGCGCGATTCGCTCGGCAGTACACAATATTAGCGATTATTTTACCCGTCCAACAGGTTTGCAAAGATTACCCACTTTCTTTCATGAACTCAAATTAGAACAGCAAAACCAATTTCTTTCTCTATTAGAAAGGAGTTTACAACAAGAAGCCATTCTATCTACCAAAGAAAAGCGTCAAGCCAGAAAAGCATTAACCGTTGAATTACAAGCACAATCTATTCTCGAAGCAGATATTGTCGCAGATAGTTTAGTCAGTATGGGCATTTATGATGACATTACTCCCTTCTTGAATTTACTACATTTACAAGAAAATCAGTCCATTTTGGAACAAGCTTACCAACTTGCCAGTTTACAAAAAAGTGCGCGTACCATTACCAGTGCCGCTGATCGGGCTGCTAAAATTATCTTTGCTTTGAAAAACTTTGCTCACTTTGATCAATCGGGTGAAAAAATACAAACTGATATCATTGAAGGTATAGAAACAGTAATCATTTTATATAATCATCAGTTGAAACAAGGGATTGAAGTAATTAAAAATTATACCAAGTTACCAGAAATTTGGTGTTATCCTGATGAACTTAATCAAGTTTGGACTAATTTAATTCACAATGCATTACAAGCAATGAAAAATGAAGGAATTTTAACCATTACAACACGATTAGAAGAAAATCAAATTGTTGTGAGTATACAGGATACTGGTTCAGGTATTCCAGATCACATCAAAGATAAAATTTTTGATCCATTCTTTACGACAAAGCGCGCGGGAGAAGGGAGTGGATTGGGTTTAGATATTGTGCGAAAGATTATTGCTAAACATCGTGGTAAAATTGATTTTGTTAGTCAACCGGGAGATACAACTTTCAACGTATTTTTACCGCTCGCGTCTTAAACTTAAGCAATGAGGGGGTTACCATGTCTAAACCGGTCATTTTATGTGTTGATGATGAATCGATGGTATTAGAAAGTCTTGAAATTGAACTGAAAAGAACTTTTGGCAAACAATACCTATATGAATTTGCAGAAAGTGCGGAAGAAGCATTGGAAATTATTGATGATTTTGAAAATGATGACAGTAGTATTTTGGTACTGATTTCAGATTGGTTAATGCCTGGACTCAAAGGCGATGAATTTTTAATTAGGGTTCACGAAAAATTTCCTAAAATTATCAAAGTGATGCTAACAGGACAAGCAGATAATGCTGCCATACAACGTGCGATAGATCATGCGGGTTTATACCGTTGTTTATATAAACCTTGGCGTAGGGAAGATTTAATTGACGTCGTTAATGCAGGGTTGATGGCTAAATAACGGTTTGATTTAATTATAAATTCCTCGTTCCAATGATCTCTATTGGGACGACCGCGAATGATGCGCTTTGCAAAAAGATGCTTAGCACATCCCACACGGATTGTTATATCTTATTGATTAGAAATCATTTTTCTTAATTTGGAAGCGGGTTGTACCCCATAGGCTTCATCAACAACTTCGCCATGGCGAAATAGTTTTAATGTGGGGAAGCCACGTATTCCGTATTGTCCAGTTAACTTTTGTTGTTCATCAGTGTCCACTTTAGCAATGACAAAAGTACCCTTTGCTTCACTTGCTAATTTCTCTAAAATAGGTTCTAGCATGTGACAAGGTGCACACCAATCTGCGCTAAAGTCAACTAAAACAGGTATTTGTTTAGATTTTTCTATCACTTCTGTAGTGAAATTGTCTATATCGACGGAAATAATGAGAGAGGATTTATTCATAAATATTTTAAGTCCTAATAAATTCAACTAATTACCAATGAGATAGTTACATAATTTACATTTCTCGCTACCAAGCTTCGGTTTAGTAGCGAGGTATAATGCACAGATTTGCTGATGATTACAACAATAACCTTCTGACATCAGACAAAATAAAGCTCAAATAACTAGTGAATCTTGCAGCCGCTGCACCATCAATCACACGGTGATCATAGGATAATGACAACGGTAATATTAAACGCGGTACAAACGTGTCATTTTGGTAAACTGGTTGCGTACTTGAACGAGACACGCCTAAAATTGCGACTTCCGGTGCGTTGACAATCGGCGTAAATGCGGTGCCACCTATTCCGCCTAAACTTGAAATCGTAAAACTCGCACCTTGCATTTCTTTTGGTGATAATTTACCTTCACGCGCTTTTTGGCTAATTTTGCCTAATTCTTCAGCTAAATCAAATAATCCTTTAAAATTGACATCACGAACCACAGGTACAACTAATCCTTGCGGCGTATCCACTGCGACACCGATATGGTAGTATTTTTTCAAAATCAAATTTTCGTGACTTTGATCTAAAGAGGCGTTAAACTTAGGAAATTGCTTGAGTGCTGCCACACTGGCTTTAAGTAAAAACGCTAACATCGTAACTTTTAAATTGCGTTTTTTACCTTCTTCAGCCAAATCTTTGCGAAATTGCTCTAATTCAGTAATATCCGCTTGTTCAAATTGGGTAACATGTGGCACATTCAACCAACTACGATGTAAACTGGCACCTGATAATTTCTGAATACGACTGAGTGCAACAGTTTCAATCTCACCAAATTGGCTAAAATCAATCACTGGTATTTCAGGAATACCCATGCCGCCGCCAGTCATGGGAATAGCAAGCCCCGGTGCTGTACCTTCAGTCATCACTTGTTTGACAAAAGCTTGAATGTCTTCTTTTAGAATTCGCCCATTACGTCCACTACCTTTGACTTTACGTAAATCAACACCTAATTCCCGTGCAGTATGTCTTACAGCCGGACCCGCATGAGGTTTACCATTGCTCACTTCCATGAGTGGTGCAACAGGTGGTTGATTAGGTAAATAGGTGGGTTTGCGTGGATCATCATGATTTGCCACACTCGCCGTTGGTGCTGTTTCTACGGGTGTTGTAACAGAAACTTCTGATTTAACAA
This sequence comes from Thiomargarita sp., assembly GCA_020721045.1. GTDB lineage: Bacteria > Pseudomonadota > Gammaproteobacteria > Beggiatoales > Beggiatoaceae > DYNN01. The sequence goes on from DYNN01000004.1 coordinate 51,399, forward strand.
TAACTTGACTGGGTTCTAGTAATAAAATTACATCGCCTTCTGAAATTTTATCGCCGATTTTGACCTTGAGTTGTTTGACAATTCCGGCATCACTGCTAGGAATATCCATCGTTGCTTTATCGCTTTCTAAGGTCAACAACGACTGTTCAACGCTGACTTGGTCGCCTAGGTTGACTAATATCTCGATAATTGCTACATCTTTGAAGCCGCCAATATCGGGTACTTTAATCTCTTTCATTGCCATGCTGTCTTCTCCTAAACCTGTGTGGGATTAACTTTTTCAGGGTCTAATCCATATTTTTTAATGGCTTCAGTGACTTTAGCTTGTGGGATTTTACCCATATCAGCCAAACCTTTGAGTGCAGCAATTGCAATGTAGTAACGATCCACTTCAAAAAAGCGTCTGAGTTGCTTACGTGAGTCACTGCGTCCAAATCCATCGGTGCCTAGCACGTAATAATTGGCATGTGGGATAAATGCGCGAATTTGATCAGCGATATTTTTAACATAATCAGTAGTTGCGATTACGGGACCTACTTTATCCTGTAAGATTGTGGTCACATAACTGGATTTGGGCGTTTCTTCTGGGTGTAATAGATTCCACCGTTGTATGGCTAATCCTTCACGACGTAGTTCAGTGAAACTGGTGACACTCCAAATATCGGCGGCTACATCGAAATCTTCAGCTAATAAACCACTGGCTGCAATGACTTCACGTAAAATTGTACCACTACCGAGTAATTGTACTTTCAACGCTTTACTTGCGCCTTCTTTAAACAAATACATGCCCTTTAAAATGCCTTCTTGCACACCGTCTGGCATTGCTGGTTGCAAGTAATTTTCATTCATAGCAGTGATATAATAGAACACATTTTCTTGCTCTTTATACATGCGACGTAAGCCATCATGAATAATCACAGCCATTTCATACGCAAAAGTGGGATCGTAGGAAATACAGTTTGGAATCGTTGAAGACATCAATAAACTATGTCCATCTTGATGTTGTAAACCTTCACCGGCTAAAGTGGTCCGCCCAGCAACGCCCCCGATGAGAAAGCCGCGCGCTTGTATATCGCCCGCTGCCCAAATTAGATCACCCACACGTTGAAAACCAAACATGGAATAGAAAATAAAGAAGGGAATCATATTAGTATTGTGGTTACTATACGCAGTACCTGCGGCAATCCAAGAACACATGGCACCGGCTTCGTTAATACCTTCTTCTAAAATCTGCCCCTTTTTATCCTCACGATAATACATCACTTGATCCGCATCTTGTGGCTCGTATAATTGTCCCACAGATGAATAAATACCCAATTGTCTAAACATACCTTCCATACCAAAAGTGCGGGCTTCATCGGGTACAATCGGTACAATGTATTCACCAATTTTCTTATCGCGCGTCAATGCGGTTAATAGGCGGACAAATGCCATCGTGGTTGATATTTCACGATCACCACTCCCTTGTAACACACTGTCAAAAATCGATAAATCTGGGATTTCTAACGGTGTTGCTGTTCTTTGACGAGCGGGTAGATAGCCACCTAAGAGTTTACGACGTTCATGTAAATATTTGATTTCTGGACTGCCTTCGTTGGGTTTGAAGAAAGGGGCTTCATCAATTTTGTCATCTGGAATTGGAATATTAAAACGATCTCTAAAGGCTTTTAATGCTTCCTTGCCCATTTTCTTTTGTTGATGAGTGATATTTTGCCCTTCACCTGCCATGCCCATACCGTAACCTTTGACGGTTTTTGCCAAAATGACAGTAGGTTGCCCTTTGTGTTTACTAGCAGCCGCATAAGCCGCATAAACTTTGTGTGGATCATGTCCACCACGATTCAAACGCCAAATATCTTGATCACTCATATTGGCAACCATGGCTTTTAATTCAGGATACTTGCCAAAAAAATGTTCACGGGTATAAGCACCACCTTTGGCTTTGAAATTTTGATATTCGCCATCAACACACTCTTCCATACGTTGACGCAAAAGACCTTTTACATCCATCGTCAACAGCGGGTCCCAATAAGAACCCCAAATGACTTTAATCACATTCCAACCTGCACCACGAAAATCAGCTTCTAACTCTTGGATAATTTTACCGTTGCCGCGTACAGGTCCGTCAAGCCGTTGTAGATTACAATTGATCACAAAAATCAAATTGTCCAATTTTTCACGACCTGCCAGTGAAATTGCACCTAAAGATTCTGGTTCATCCATTTCACCATCACCCATAAATGCCCACACTTTGCGAACTTCGGTATTGGCTACGTCGCGATCATGCAAATATTTCATAAAACGCGCTTGGTAAATTGCTTGAATCGGACCTAACCCCATGGAAACCGTTGGAAATTGCCAAAAATCAGGCATTAACCAAGGATGTGGATAAGAGGAAAGTCCACTACCACCGGCTTCTTGACGAAAATTATGCAATTGTTCTTCGCTAATGCGTCCTTCTAAAAAAGCGCGTGCATAAATACCCGGTGCTGAATGTCCTTGAAAATAAACCAAATCTCCACCATGCTGACTACTACGCGCGTGGAAAAAGTGATTAAAACCCACTTCATATAAAGTAGCGGCTGAGGCAAAACTGGCAATATGTCCGCCTAATTCGCTATTTAATACATTAGCTTGTACAACCATTGCCAATGCATTCCAACGCACATAGGAACGAATTCGCCATTCCATTTCGGGGTCGCCAGATGAGCGTTCTTCTTGATTAAATGGGATGGTATTTAAATAAGCTGTATTTGCTGTATAGGGTAAATAAGCACCTGAACGCCGAGCTTTATCGATAAGTTTTTCCAGAAGAAAATGGGCGCGATCAGCACCTTCACGGGATAGCACGCTTTCTAATGCGTCTAACCATTCTTGAGTTTCTTCTATATCAATATCGGGGTATTCCGCCATGATGATTCCTTATAGTTGCAAGAATTTGTAATTCTAATGATATCGAGATTGTGATTCGGCTAAAGGTGGCATTTTACCCGTATATCCAATTTTTTTCTATTTTAGCAATTTAACTAGCCAGAGCAATCGCATTAAAATTTTTAGCTGTTCAAAATCAGTTAATTACAAAATTACACGATAAAAAAGTAGTATTTGTAAATTATTGACTAAAAAACCATTGTGTAATTTAGTGTGATTGTTCTACATTTATTTCACTATATAAGCTTGACATTCTTTTTTATAATGGATCATAATATTGGATAGTTAGAAAAATACTGTAATATAAATATTAGTAGTATAAAATAGATTTTCATGTTGTGTACATTTATACCTCCTACCTTAATTAACACTATACTATGAAAAACATGAATTCTTTTAACCGTTTTAAAATCCTACTAAATCTTCTCAATGCTATTCTATTGTTGTTATTAATGTTTTTAACAGGCTGTCAATCAAATCCTTCCATAGATACAACAGGATTAGATAATTCTGAACCTGATAATGAGATGACAGAAGAAAGAGCAACGACTAAAGGAACCTCTGAAGATGGTGTCGAATTTTCAAAAATTGCTTTAGTGATAGGCAATGATGATTATGAATATTCTTCTTTGTCTAATCCGATTAAAGATGCAAAACAAGTTTATAATTCGTTGAAAAAGGTTGATTTTAAAGCGCAATTAAAAACTAATTTAACTCAACAAGAAATGGATGAGGCATTGGATGAATTTTACGAAGAATTGCGTGATGAACCCGGTAGTATGGGATTGCTTTATTATGCAGGTCATGGAGCGCAAGCAGATAATGAGAACTATCTTATTCCCATTGATAATAAAAAGATCAGTAAGCAAAGTGACTTAGCTTATAATGCAATCCCGTTAAGCAAAATTCAAACTGATATGAATAATGCAAAAACTTACTTTAATGTTTTAATATTAGATGCTTGTCGTGATAATCCTTATGATGGAAAAGATCGTAGCTTAAGAAGAGGACTTGCACAACAAACATTAAGTACTCCTCCCAAGACACGCGGACTTAGAAAAAATATCGGTTCTATACTTGCTTTTTCCACAGCCAGCGGTGAGGTGGCTTCTGATGACATAGGTTATGCCGATCACTTAAGTAAAATGTTGTCTAAAACCAATGAAGAAGCTACACGCATTGATGACCTATTTAGAGAATTAACCAAGAAAATTCAAGAAAAAAGTAATGGAGAACAAACACCTTGGTATAATACTTCTTTAACGGATGTAGTTTATTTGGGAGAACGTCAATCTAAAACTCCCCCACAACCACCTCCCAAACCTCCAATATCAAAACCACCAATTGTTATTGATGTTGATTACCAGCCAGAAAAAAAGAAAGACCAATCTCGCAATGATGATGATTCCAATTCCATAGATTGTAGAGATTTACTTAAGCGGTGGGAACGTGGCTTTGTTCCATTAACCAAAAAAGAAGAAAAGATTTTATTTAACCAATGTTCATCAAATTAGGGCAAATATAACAATAGAGGAAATGTAAATGCAGTTTTTGAAGCTCACTTTTACCGCTTTTAGCATACTGCTATTAAGTGCTTGTGGTCCTGAAGAAATTAAACCCATTGGCGTGCAACCTATGGGATTTCATACCGCTTTTCCAATTCTTGCTAACAATATGTTAAAGCAAGTAAAAAATGGTTTAGGTATGATGGATTCTAAACAGAAACTTTTTCTGATTGAACCGTTCATTGAAGAAAACACAGGTGCGGTTGTTAAAGCCAGTCGTGTGGGCGAAGATATTTTCAAAAATGAGGCGAAAAAGAATTTTGGTGATTTTTCAATTGATCGTATGAGTAGTGAAAAATTAAATGAGGCTGATTATATCATCAATGGTGCTTTTTTGTATGAACCTTTGCCAGAACGTAATGCAAAATCAGGAACAAAGTATTACCATTTTATCAGTTCAATCTTTGATAAAAGTACAGGGATTGTTGTGGCTAACGCAGATATTTGGATATCAGATTCCAATTTAGATGTCGTACCTACTTTAGATAATCCCATGTTAATCAAAGATAAACGTACTAGAGGTATTGGAGTAGTTGCCAGACAAGAAATAGGGGCAAAAATCGATAATGCTTATTATAATGCTTTAGAAACCAGTGCCTTACTTTCTGATGCTAAAACAACTTACGAAAAAGGTGGTAAAAGTAACTATGAAAAAGCATTAGCCATTTACACTAAAGCGGCAGAACGTAAAGATGGTCAAACAATGGAAACTTATAGTGGTATGTACGACAGTGGTCTAAAATTAGATTTGTTAGATGTGGCAGAAGAAGCATTTGCCAAATTAGTAGAAATCGCTGTAGCAAACAATAGTTTATCCAGTCGTTTCCTATTTCAAGTCAATAAAACAGATTTTGTGACAACCAAGCAAAAAGAATACAGCCTTTGGTTGCGTGAAATTGCTCAATATTTCAGTGAAAATGATAAATGTCTCAATGTAGTAGGACATAGCAGTAAAACGGGACAACAGGAATACAATGTCAAATTATCGCAACAACGCGCTGAAGCAATACGAGAAGCAATGAATCAAGAATTTTCAGAGATTAACGCCAAATCTAAAGCATCCGGTGAAGGATTTGAGCAATGTAGAGTATGTTCCGGCACTGATGACGACAAAGATGCAGTTGATAGACGAGTTGAATTTACTGTTGTCGATTGTAATGAGATATGATGACTCAATAGGTTGATTTTTTTACTATACAAAAGGAGAGAAGATGAAACAATATGCTTTAATTTTATTAGCAGCCTTATGTTTACCTGCGACAACATTGGCTGTAGATGACGACAATTTACCAGTTATTCCAGATACTGGTGAAAATTTTGATCCAGCCAATGTACAAAGTGTGCCATCAAGTGGTGCTAAAACTAGAGGATTGGGTTCTTCCAAACGCCTACCGCCTGCGCCTCAAACCAAAGCAGAAATTATTAAGTTAATGAAAAAACCGGCAAAGACAAGAAGTGTAGGTGGAAAAACGCGTAATCCCAAAGGACGGGCTTACATCAATTTTGATTCTGGCTCAGCAGCAATTAGATCAGATTCCTACGCTTTGTTATATGAATGGGCTAGCGCATTACAAGATGAAGAATTAACCAATGCTACGATTAAAGTTCTTGGTCACACCGATAGCGTTGGTAGTGAAGATACAAATATGAGTTTGGGAGAACGTCGCGCTGCTGCCGTAAAGGAACGCTTAGTAGAAGATGGTGTTATTCCCAGCCGTTTTTTAATTATTTCCTATGGTGAAAGTAAGCCTTATGTATCTAATAATACCGAATCTGGGCGCGCTGTCAATCGTCGGGTCGAATTTGTATTAGATTACGATAATTATACACCTCCACAACAAGAAGAAAGTATCAGTAATGACGCTCCAGTTGAGGATCAAGTTGAAGAAGAACCCTATTATGATGATGAATAAATATTAACTTAACGTATAAAGGTAATTAAAAGAAGTTTGTTATAATTGATGATAAACTTTTAATAATTGCCTCTTTTATAAAAAGGAGTGTAAAATTTTTATGTTAAACAGAATATTATTGATGTTTAGTTTACTTTTATTCAATGCGTTTCTGTCATTTCATGCAATTGCAGAAGATCGCGCATTGATTATCGGTATTAATGCCTATGAAGGTGATAATGCGCTTGAAGGGTGTAGAACTGACGCAGAAAATATGGAACGGGTAGTTAAGGAAGTGTGGGGATATAAATCTTCACAAATCAAGACATTATTTGACAAAAAAGCTACACAAAAAGCGATTTTAGATGCTTTTGATGATTGGTTGATTCGTGACACTCGTTCTGGAGATAGAGTCTTTTTTTATTTTAGTGGACATGGTATACAAATTCCAGATGAAGATGGCGACGAAGAAGATGACATAGACGAAGCGTTTTGCCCAGTAGAAATGAAAGAGATGATTACAGACGATGAAATCAACAAGCGGTTAAAAAAATTATCAAGTCGGCAAGTGATATTTGTTGCTGACTCTTGTCATTCTGGTACAACCACTAGAGCATTAAATTCAAGTAAAAGCAAACTCAAAGCCAAGCGAGTGTTATATGACGGTGAGCTTCGTGCCTCCAAAACACGTGGTATCGGTTTACCTGAAGCACGGTACAATACCGTTGATCCAACGTTTAAAAATGTAATTGCTTATAGTGCAGTTTCTCCCACACAATTTGCCTTAGATGGTGGACCTAACGGTGGCGTATTTACCAACGCCTTTATCAAAGCGGTTAAAGACAAAGCAGCGGATACTAATCGTGATGGCAAGGTAACGCATGGCGAAGTATTGAGCTATGTGCAAAAAGAATCCCAAAAATTTTGTGATGAAACAGGACAATGTACTCAAAATGATGGTCATCTCACGCCACAATTAGATGCCAATGCTCAGTGGAATTCTGTTGAAATCACCGCACGAGACGCTGCGCCTCCCTCACCTTCTTCTTCTGCAGATGATGTGATGACCACCGCTGAAGGATTTGACAACGAAAACAGTGCGCAATTGCAAGCCAATATTTTACCTAGTACTGCTTTTAATTTGGGTGATAAAATGCAATTTACCATCAAAAGCCAACGCACAGGCTATCTATTTCTTTTAGATATCAATAGTAAAGGACAATTGACAGTCATTTTTCCAAACAAATTTTCTAAAGAAATCAATCAAGAAAGCATACTTGAAGCAGGTCAAACCATCACTATTCCAGATAACAGTTATAATAATTTTGATTTTGAAGCACAAGAACCAACAGGTGATGGCTTGTTACTTGCGTTACTGCTTGAAGAAAATGAAGAAACTCTGAGAAGTGTGGAAAATAAATTGTTTGGTTTACCTGTAGAAAGAGGATTTGCTGCTATAGAAAGACCAAGCGAAGTCAATAAAGCATTGGAAAAACTATACCAAAGATTACACCAAACAATTTTAGGACCAGAAGGTGTCGGTCGTCCGATTAAATGGTCAATCGTAACAGTAGAATACGAGATCAATAGATGAAACACACACTATTACAACAGATATTAACCAGTGTTTTGCTTTTGTTTATCACTATCACCAGTCATGCAAAAGAAGAAAAACTGGCAAAAAGCATCAATCGATTTGCTATAGATTTATCCCACCAATTGATTGAACGAGAACAAGGTAACTTGCTGTTTTCGCCTTATAATATTGCCAATGCACTGATCATTACTTATGCCGGTGCAAAAGCAGACACTCAAAAACAAATTGCCCATGTTTTACATTTAGAAAATATGGCTGAAAATGATATTCATGCTAAATTTGCTAAGTTGAATCGTTCAATTGAATCAAAATCAGGCGATGAATTCTATCAACTAAATTCTGCTAACAATCTATGGATACAACAATCTGAATTAACAGAAGATTTCACAAAAATTTTAGCAAATTATGACATTGAACCTCAATTAGTCGATTTTCAAGCAAATTTTAATGATATCAGATATGAAATTAATGATTGGGTAGAAGAGAAAACCGTTGGTAAAGTACCCAATATGCTGCAATCAAATGCGATTGACCAAAACACTACGTTGGCATTGATCAGCGCATTATATCTTCAAGCCAGTTGGGCTACGCCTTTTGATCCAGATAGAACCCAATTACAGCCTTTTACTTTGAATAATGGACAAACTATTGATGTGCCTACTATGGAATTAACGGGTAATTTCAACTATTTAGATGATGATGCAGCACAAATAATTGAATTACCTTATGTTCACAAAAGCAATTTATCCATGTTAATCGTTTTGCCAAAAACTAAGCAAGGAACAGTGAATGAGTTTGATGCCCTTAATGCGCATTTGACAAAAACCTCTATTACCTTATTTTTACCAAAATTTAAAGTGGAATCGGCTTTTGAATTGAAAGAGTACCTGCGCATGTTGGACATGAAAGATGCGTTTATAGCTGGAAAAGCTGATTTTTCGGGAATCAATGGAAACAAAGAATTAGTCTTATCTTCAGTTGTGCATAAAACCTTTATCAATGTAGATGAAAAAGGCTCAGAAGCAGCGGCTGCAACAGCAATTATTGTAGGCAAAGGGTTGAAAAAAGAAACAACTCCTTTAACATTGAAAATCGATCATCCCTTTTTATTTGTAATTAAAGAGAAAAACTCCGGAGTGATTCTTTTTTGGGGTAAAGTTGTTAAACCAAATTTCGATGACGGTAGGGGAATTAGAGGGTAATAAATAGACCTTAAACTAGAATTTAGACCTTAAGTTCTAGTTTAAGTTTGTCACAAATACAAAATTGGAAAAAGTATGGCAAATAAAATCAAGATCGTTGTTGTTCTAATTAGTTATCTGTTTTTATCCAGTTGTGCTGAAATGAGAACGGCTATTCCGGGACTTGGTGTTTTAGCCTGTTCATTAGGCATTGATGAAGCGATGAGTAATTTTAGCTATTTAAGCCGCACGTTAGCATCGGCTGCTGGCGGCGTTATGTGTGGTATTGTTGGTAAAAAATTAGGCGAATATCTAGTTGAAGAAGATTACGCAAACATTGCCACCGTAGTTGACGATCCTGAACCACAAACCCAAACTTGGTGTTCTGGTACGCGTGGATTTGGCGTAAAGCCTAGCGAACAAGGTGGATGTGGAGATAAGAATCAAGTTTCAGTCACTACAGAACGAGTGTCAACTAGAAATGGTCAAAAGTGTCGTGATTACTTAACGGAAGTAAAAACCCCTAAAGGGAAGATAGAAACAGTCACGGCTAATACATGTGAAGCCTAAAACCCATTTATTTATATGATTACACTGTTAAGAGTGTGATAACAGTATAATTTTAAAGCGAAATATATCATGAAAATATCTCGTCTCATTTATCGAATCACTCCTATTTTACTAACCTTGTTAGTCTCATCTTGCGTTGAAGTAAAAGATTTATTACCTTCAAACAATAAAAATAATGATGAAATAAAACAAGAACATAGTATGAAAATATTACAAATAACTTCCAACTCAGTTGAAAAAAGAGTGGCTTTAGTGATTGGTAATGGTGATTATCATTATGCAGAGAAACTTACAAATCCGACTCACGATGCTCAAAGTTTAGCAGATACTCTAAATCAACTCGGTTTTTTAGTCATTCATAAAGAAAATCTTGATAAATCAGGTTTTAATGTTGCGCTCCGTGAATTTACTCAAGCTCTTCAAGGTGCCCATTTGGGAGTGTTTTTTTACGCGGGACATGGTGGGCGCTATCAAAAAGAAAATTATCTTATTTCAGTTAATGCAAACGCCAAGAATAGTGGAAAAACGCTTTTATCTGAATTACTTGCATTAGATTCTGTCTTAGAACAAATGGAAAGTGCAAACGTACCCACGAAAATTATTATTTTGGATGCTTGCCGTAATAATCCTTTTAAAGAGAAAGGGTTGGCTGAAGTCAAATCACGCGCTTCTTATAATGGAGGTACATTTATCGCTTATTCCACCCAACCGGGTAATGTTGCAAAAGACGGTCATGGCTACAACAGTCCTTATACTGAAAGTCTTTTGGAATTTATTCAACAACCTAATAAACCCATTGAAATATTATTCAGAAACGTGCGTACCACAGTAGAACAAAAAACTGATGGAGAACAAATCCCTTGGGATGAAAGCTCTCTTAAAGGTGGAGATTTATGCCTTGCTGGTTGCTTTGCTTCGGCACATAATGACTATGATTATTGCACTACAAAATTAGATCAAGGTTTATACCAAGGGCAATGTGAAGATAACTTGCCACATGGACAAGGTGTAATGCGATATAGTAGTGGTGAATACTATGAAGGTAGTTTTATACACGGATTAAGAGAAGGTTATGGTATTCAATATCTTACCGATGGAACAGAATTGAAAGGTGAGTTTTGTGCTGGTAAAATATGTAAATTATTCAACTAAAAACACTGGTAAATAAACTATTTTTTGCTTTAAAGTGAGTAAATGATGAAAACAAAGAGAATTATACTAAATTTATTGATCATGCAAGTTATTTTATGGACGAATACAGCATGTTCTACAACGGCGGAAACAGCGGAGCTAGAAACAGAAACAGCAATGCAACTTTCTGATAACAAGGATAATAATAGTTCGCTTCCTGAATCTGCACCTGCGGCATCCATGAATGAAAATAAAATCGTTGTTGCAGAAAATCATACTGCGCAAGAACCAAAAGTGACAACCGGCGATACTCAAAAAGCGGCTCGCACTATTAACGCTTTTACCGCTGATTTATATGGTGTTTTAAAAACAAAGGAAGGAAATTTGTTCTTTTCACCTTACAGCATTTCCACTGCATTAGTTATGGCTTATGCGGGTTCTAAAGGTAACACAGCACAGCAATTAGCCACTGCTTTACATTTAAGCAATGTCAGCCATAGTGATTTTTCTTCTTTAAAACAATCTCTTGTTAATTCAAGCAATGAGGAAAGTTACCAATTGTCTATTGCAAATGCGATTTGGATGCAAAAAAATTTCTTAGTCAATCCTGAATACATCTATTTGCTACAAGATCAATATCGTTCTAAATTACAATTGGTTGATTTTGAAAAAAATACAGAGGAAGCTAGAAATAAAATTAATGTGTGGACTGAAGACAAAACTAAGCAAAAAATTAAAGATTTGTTACAACCCGGTATTCTAACGGAACAAACTCGATTAGTGTTGACCAATGCTATTTATTTTAAAGGCAATTGGTTAAATGCGTTTAGTGAAGAAAAAACAGCTTCTTTACCTTTTAAATTGACATCCAATCAACAAGTAGAAGTTCCTACGATGCTTCAAGAAGGGCAATTCAACTACACAGAAGATGAAAACGTCCAATTGATTGAATTACCTTATCAAACTCAAGATGAACAAACAGAGTTGACGATGGTGGTTTTATTACCCAAACAATTGGAAAAATTTGCAGAAGTGGAACAGCACGTTACACAATGGTTATCTCCCCATTTTAAGAAAGAAAAAGTAAAATTGTACTTACCCAAATTTAACGCCACCTCCGGATTTGATTTAAAAGAGATACTCGAAATATTGGGCGTTAAAGACGCATTTGATGCTTCACACGCTGATTTTACTAACATTAATGGTAAAGAAAAATTGTCTATTTCCGCTGTGATACATAAAGCATTCATTGATGTCAATGAAAAAGGAACAGAAGCTGCGGCGGCTACAGCAGTAGTGATTGCTACAAGAAGTTTAGTCAGAATCAAAGAGTTTCGTGCTGATCATCCATTTTTATTTTGGATTCGCGACCAACAATCAGGCACTATTTTATTTATGGGACGTGTTGTTAATCCTACTTTATCTACTCAATGAGGTTGTATGAAAAAATTATTTAACATCGTTTTATTATCTATGATAATTATTGGTTGTGTGCCCACTGTTCCAACAAGTAGTTATTCATCTCAATTTGCATCTAGTACACCACTTAGTGAAATAGAGTTTCTTGATATTAGTACTTTTGACGCTGATTTATCTAACTCAATGAAAGCAGCATTATCAACTATCACAGTGACTACTTTATCGCCTGTTACTGTAAATGAAATTCCAGAACGTTTGGAAAAATGGTTGGCAGCAGTAAAGGAAAAAGGAGGTTCTATTGACATGGAACCGAAAACAAGGTCTATCACTACTGTTATGAGCGTATTATTTTCATTATTGGATAAGTATGGTTCTTTATTTACTGGAGGACAAACAACCAATTTCTATGATTATGCTGCGAATTATAATGTAATTCTGTCTTATCAGCCAAATGATGGAAAAGTTAACGCTATTAAATTTGTTAAAAAATAGCGAGTTACTAGTAGTGTTATAGCAAATTTTACATTATGCATGGCTTTATCGGTGTGGTGGCTGTGGTTCAAATTTGGACCACGTACCACACAATTTTATATCGGCATAAATCATAGTCTATTCGCCATCAATACCTTGGATTGGTTTTATCGTATTCCATTGCTTGCAACTCGGACATTGCCAATGTAAACTTTTTCCTGTAAAACCACACTGATGACACCTATAAATAGGTTTATTTTTCAGTAATTGCCTTGTCATATCTTTGATGAGTAATAAATGCTCATGACTAATGTTTTCTCTTTTAATCAGTGCTAAATCAATTAGATAATCTAAGCCACGAATTGAAGGACGCTTATGGAGTTGTTTGACCACAAAATCAGCCGCTTTTTGTTCATTTTCTGCTTGCAATAGCGTTTCAGCTAACATCAATACTGTGGTTGTGCCACCATAGTTAGCTAAAATATGTTGTAAATAATCAGTAAATTCTTGTTTTTTATCGATATTTTTATAGCATTGTTGTAGTGGTTCGATAATTTCAGCTAAATAATCAGGGTCTTGTTGTTCAATCCGTTTAAATGCGGTAATTGCTTGAATAAATTCATTTTCTTCTAAAAAAAGATGACCTATCAATAAGCTGGCGCGCACACAATCACAATCTTGTTCCAAGGCTAATTGTGTGATCTGTAAAGCTGTTTGGTATTGGCGTTGTTGTTTATAACTTTCTGCTTGTTCGCAATAATACTGCGCAATCACGGTTCGTAAATTATCTTCTGAAATTTCAGCTAATTTTTTAGCAGTTTTAATCGCTTTTTCCCAATCGTGTTCTTGCTCGTAAATATCTAATAATTGGTGATATGCATAAATTCGATATTCACCTGAAAGTATTAATTCTTGAAATAAATCTTCAGCCCGATCAAATAAACCTGCACGTCGATAATCTTGTGCCAATTCTAATAAAGCAAGGCAGCGTTGTTGTGCATTTAATGTTGGACGCGCAATTAAATTTTGATGGATTAAAATCGCCCGATTCACTTCACCTTGACGACGAAAAAGCACACCTAAAGCTAAATGGGTTTCAATCGTTTCATTATCTACATCAATTAATTTGATAAAGATATCAATTGCTTTATCAGGTTGTTCATTAAGGAGATAATTTAATCCCTTAAAATAATCAGAAGATAAATTTTTTGAGGATTGTTGAGTTTTAGGTAATAAATTATAGCGTGCAACAAACCACCCAGAAGCAGCAGCAATAGGTAATAATAACCAGAACAATTCAAGCATTATTAAGGAATATCCTCAGACCGAATGAAAAAACTAACATTATAATAACATGATTGATGAGTAGTGATAATGGCCCTATTTATCAGGTCATGGCGTTAGAATACTACATATCTCCGCTCATTAAATCACTCAATTTGCAGTTTGTGATATTAATGTTGGGAGAAAATACAAGATAGGCTATGATTTAAGAAGTTATATTGTTTCGGGAGTTGTCCCGAAACAAATCCATTAATTGATTGAGAAATTTAATTGATCAAAAAGTTAATGGACATTTATTTTTCTGAAGCATTCGCATTAACGCGATCACGCAACTCTTTACCAGGTTTAAAATGAGGCACATGTTTTGCCGGCAATTTAACTGCATCACCGGTTTTAGGGTTACGCCCAGTCCGTGGTGGACGATAGTGTAAAGAAAAGCTACCAAAACCTCTAATTTCAATACGTTCACCCACCGCCAATGATTGTGCCATATGCTCTAAAAGGGTTTTGACTGCAAGATCAATATCTTTTTGTGCTAACTGAGTTTGTTTAGCTGCAATGGCTTCAATAAGTTCTGATTTTGTCATTTTAGTTATATCCGTGATAGCTTAAAGATTAAATCAATCTATTTTCGCTTTATAATATCCTGTCAGTGAGTGTGTTAAAATACGATCAACACACTCGCTGCTTTAAATAAAGATTCAAAGAAAACGATTATTCAGGATTGTCTACCATTTTTTCTTTCAAACCAAAGTCACCCAAGGTGTTACCCACATCAGGTTGGGAAAGAGAATAACCTTGCATTGCTGCAGATTCTTCATCAGTTTCCTTTTCTTTGATAGATAAAGTAATCGTACGTTTCTTTCTATCAACGCCGATAAATTTTGCTTCAATCGTTTCGCCTTCTTTTAAAACAGTACTCGCATCTTCAACCCTATCGCGTGCTAATTCTGATGAACGCAAATAACCTTCTACCCCATCGTCTAATAGTACGATAGCACCTTTAGCATCCACTTTGCTGACGGTGCCTTTAACAATACTTCCTTTAGGGTGTTCTGCCATGAAATGTGATAAAGGGTCTTTGTCCAATTGTTTGATACCCAAAGAAATACGTTCTCTTTCAGCATCAACCGCTAACACAACTGCTTCAATTTCATCACCTTTCTTGTATTTACGAACTGCGTCTTCACTTGGTTCGTTCCAAGAAATATCAGTTAAGTGGACTAAACCATCAATACCACCGGGTAAGCCGACAAAAATACCAAAATCAGTAATGGATTTAATAATACCCGCAACTTTATCGTTTTTGTTATGATTGGTGGCAAACTGATCCCAAGGATTAGCCTGACAATGTTTAATACCTAGAGAAATCCGACGGCGTTCTTCGTCAATTTCTAACACCATCACTTCAACTTCATCACCCACTTGTACAATCTTAGAAGGATGTACATTTTTATTGGTCCAATCCATTTCAGAAACGTGGACTAAACCTTCAACCCCTTCTTGAATTTCTACAAAGCAACCGTAATCTGTCAAATTGGTTACTTTACCAGTTAAGCGGGTATTTTCTGGGTAACGGCGCGCAATATCAATCCATGGGTCTTCACCCATTTGTTTCAAGCCTAATGAAACACGGACGCGTTCACGATCAAATTTAAGGACTTTAACATCAATTTCATCACCAATTTGCACCACTTCGCTAGGATGTCTGACACGTTTCCACGCCATATCAGTAATGTGTAATAAGCCATCAACACCACCGAGGTCAACAAATGCACCATAATCGGTTAAATTCTTCACCACACCACGCAATACCATACCTTCCTGCATGGAATCGAGTAAGGCTTGACGTTCTTGACTATTTTCCTTTTCAACCACAGCACGACGCGAAACAACTACATTATTACGTCGTTTATCTAATTTTATCACTTTAAAATCAAGTGGTTTACCTTCTAAATAGCCCGTATCACGCACTGGACGCACATCAACGAGAGAACCAGGTAAAAACGCACGAATATTATTCATATTAACCGTAAAACCACCTTTTACCTTGTCAGTGATAATACCGGTAATCGTTTCATTTGATTCTAATGCTCTTTCTAAAACAGTCCATGCTGCCGCCCGTTTTGCTTTTTCACGAGATAAACGGGTTTCTCCAAAACCATCTTCAACTGCATCTAAAGCGACATCTACTTGGTCGCCCACAGAGATTTCTAACTGCCCACCGTCATTGTAAAATTGCTCAATGGGAATTACGCCCTCTGATTTTAGTCCGGCATTAACAACCACACTATCAGAACGAATTTCCACGATAATACCGGAGATGATACTACCGGGCAGCATACTTCTTTCAGTTTGACTCTGTTCAAATAATTCGGCAAAGCTTTCGGTCATTCCAAACCCCTGACACGCTATCTAGTTAAAGCACTAAATAGTTCGGTGTCTTAAATTTTAAGTTACTGTTTTGGCGTGAAATAGTTATTTAATTATCGCAACTATTTTATCCAAATAACAGGTTAGTTGAAAAAATTCACTTAATAAACGCAATACGTTAAAAGTGAGCCATAGGATGTTTATTGAACACTTGCTCTAAAACACAAGTGACAACATTTTCAATCGTTAAACCCGTGTTATCAATCACTAAAGCATCTGGAGCTGGTGCTAAAGGGGCAACAGCGCGTGTACTATCGCGTTGATCGCGGGCAGCTATCTCTTTGATAAGGTTCGCAAGCTTAACATTACTTTCTTTTTCTTTCAACTGTTTATAGCGTCTATGTGCACGTTCTTCAGCAGTTGCGGTTAAAAAAATTTTTACCTGAGCCTCTGGAAATACGACAGTACCCATATCACGCCCGTCTGCGACTAAACCGGGTGCTTTTTTAAAATTACGTTGTTTAGCCAATAATGCCTGACGTACTCCGGGTAAAGTCGCAATTTGCGAAGCCATCGTAGCACAAGTCTCACTACGTAAAGCTTGCGTCACATCTTCATCTTCAAAAATTACCCGAATACCACTGAGATCATTCAAAGGTTCAAAAGAAACAACAAGATGGCTTGCCAAAGCAACTAATGCAATCATATCCACAGACGGAATTCGTCTATATTGTGCAGCCAATGCAAGTACACGATATAACGCGCCACTATCAAGTGTATGCCAACCTAATTTTTTAGCAACCTGTAATGCAACAGTACCTTTACCCACGCCACTCGGTCCATCAATGGTAATGACAGGAATAGAAGAGGTTGTCATGAGAGTTGCTCCTAACCAAATAATTTTTGGTAAAATTAAAGATGTTTATGTCATAATTTATAACGATCGTATATCCAATACTAATTATTTATAAAATAATAGGTGAATATTGATTGACTATTATTTTTATAAACTATAACCTCCATAAACAAATTACGCTTAAACGCGTATTATATGCTTTCTTAAAATTCTTTTATAGTTTCATCACTGATTAAAAAAATTCATGTTTTCACTATTTGCCACATCGCCCAAAGGGATGGAACCACTGGTTGCCGACGAATTGCACGCCTTGGGTATCACAGAAACCAAATTAACGCGTGCTGGTGTTATTTTTCAAGGAAATCTCGATGACGCTTACCGTGCCTGTCTATGGTCACGCATTGCCAATCGAATTCTATTACCATTAGCAACATTTGCAGCCCCCGATCCGGACAGTTTATATCAAGGCATACAATCCATTGATTGGAATGAACATTTTTCAACTGATCACACATTTGCCATTGAATGCACACTGCTCAATTCTCATTTGCAACACACCCACTATGCGGCACTAAAAACTAAAGATGCGATTGTAGATCAATTTCGTCAACGCTATGGCAATCGTCCCAGCATTGCACTACAACGCCCTGACATCCCACTTTATTTACATGTTCAATATGATAATGCCACGATTTACTTAGATTTATCTGGAGAAAGTTTACATAAACGCGGTTATCGTGAAATTGGCGTGCAAGCCCCATTAAAAGAAAATTTAGCGGCTGCCATTTTAAAGCGAGCAGATTGGACAAATATTGCTGCACAAGGCGGCACATTGCTAGACCCTATGTGTGGTTCTGGCACTTTACCCATCGAAGCGGCGTTAATGGCAGCCGATATTGCACCTGGCTTATTACGATCATATTTTGGTTTTTTCCAATGGCAACAACATGATAATAAACTATGGAATCAATTAATTAACGAAGCACAACAACGAAAAATAGCCGGTTTAAACCATTTACCCCAAATTATCGGTTACGATGCCGATGCCAGAGCCATTAATATTGCATCATATAATGTACAACTTGCTGGATTACAAGGTAAAATTCATATTGAAAGATGCGCATTAGCCCAATTATCGCCGCCCAAACCAACGGGGCTTATTGTTGTCAATCCACCTTATGGTGAAAGATTGGGTAATACTGAAGAATTAAAGCATTTATACCATTTATTCGGTGAAACGCTTAAAAAAGATTTTTATGATTGGCAAGTTGCGGTATTAGCAGGCAATAGTGAATTAGGAAAAGAAATTAGTATTCGCGCTAAAAAAATGTATACGCTGTACAATGGTGCCTTGGAATGTAAATTACTACGCTTTGATATTACTGAAAAGTGGTTTATGCGCTTTGATAAAACAGCCAAAACCACATCACAGTCAGCACCTAAAATACCACGCACAGACAGTGGGCAAATGTTCGCAAATCGTTTACAGAAAAATTTGCAAAAAATTAAAAAATGGGCAACTGAAGAACAAATTAGCTGTTATCGTCTTTATGATGCAGATTTACCCGAATACGCTTTAGCGATTGATTGTTATGAACAATGGGTTCATGTGCAAGAATACGCGCCACCAAAGACTATCGATCCCATTAAAGCACAAACTCGATTACAAGAAGGTTTACAAGTTATTAGCGAAATATTGGCAATTCCTGAAACACAACTTTTTTTGAAAACGCGCAAACCGCAAAAAGGTAAATCACAGTATGAAAAACAAGATGATAGCCAAAAATTCTATGAAGTAAAAGAAGGAAAAGCGATCTTTTTAGTCAATTTTACCGATTATTTGGATACGGGCTTATTTTTAGATCATCGTATTACACGACAACAAATTGGGAATTTAGCAAAAGGAAGGCATTTTCTTAACTTATTTGCTTATACCGGAACAGCGACTGTATATGCAGCATTGGGCGGTGCAACACGTACTACAACTATTGATATGTCAAGGACTTATTTAGAATGGGCGCGACGAAATTTAGCCCGTAATGGTTTCAGTGATCACCGACATGAATTTATTCAAGCAGATTGTTTGACTTGGCTGCAAGCAGATAAAAATCGCTATGATCTCATTTTTTTAGACCCGCCGACTTTTTCTAATTCTAAACGAATGCAAGATAATTTAGATGTTCAACGCGATCATGTAACTTTGATCCAAGCGGCTTTACAGCGTTTGACTCGCCACGGTATTTTAATTTTTTCGACTAATTATCAAAAGTTTAGCTTAGATAATACGATTTCAGCACAAATTACCGATTGGAATCAATTAACTCTGCCGAAAGATTTTTCGAGAACACCTAAAATTCATCAGTGTTGGAAAATTACTCATTTATCATAATTGAAATCAAATTTTTTACTACCGATTGAACATACTCCATAATTAATTCATACTATAGAAAACTCATTATTAAATGTTAATTTAACACATAGAGGTCATAAACAATGCTAAAAAATCCATTTTGGCACGGTACACCGGTTACATTAGAAAGGTTTATTGGTCGTGAAGAAAAGTTACGGACTATTGCCAATCGTATTAGTACGGGTCAATCGGTAGCACTCAGTGGTTCGCCACGTAGCGGGAAAACGTCATTATTGTATTATTTGATGGAAGAAGAAAATCAAGTTAAATTGTATGGAGGTGATGCGGATAAGCTTATTTTCTCTTATTTAGATATTACTTCACAAGACAGTCAGCTTGACAGAACTAAATTTTGGCGAGCAGCATTAATGCCTTTAAGTGAGTATATTCAAGAAAATGCGGACACAACTACCACCTTAGCGCAAGCTTATCACACTTGTTTAGAGAATGATTTTGGCACATTTGTACTCGAAAGGGTGTTTACACAGCTTAGACGCATGAATAAACGCTTAGTTTTGATGATTGATGGTTTTGATTTTTTGTTGCAATATCAAGAGTTAAAAAATAGCGTGGAGTTCTTCGGCGGATTGCGGAGTGTAGCATCACAAAGTCACGGGGCGTTGGCTGTTGTGATTGCCATTGACTTGTCCGTTACACAATTAACGGAAAAAGTACAAGATTTTACACGTTCGGGTTCGCCCTATTTTAATTTCATGGATGAAGTGATTTTAGGGGCTTTTTCTCAAACTGAGATAGATAAACTCCTAGCACAAGCAGATGATGATTTTACGATAGAAAACAAAGCGTTAATTCAAGAAATGGCAGGTGGACATCCTTATTTATTGCAAATCATGGCTTCCTGTTTATTAGAGGTGGATGTTGCTTTGCGTCCCCAACAAGCAATCAAAGATTTTTATCTGAAAGTTGGTGATGTATTAAATGAAATATGGAATGGTTGGCAACCTCATACGCAGCAAGCGGTGATGTCGGTTACTTTAGCGCAACTAGATAAGCTGAAACAGGCATTTCAAAGGCAAGGTATCAATGTGGACAGTATCAGTAGTCAGATTCCGCATCTTAAATCAGAATTGGAATTTCTTAAAAAATATGGTTTCTTAATAGAGGATGGAAAAGTAGCGGGTGGCTGGCGTGTGTATCCTAAGATTTTTTTGCATTTCATTATCGATAGGAAATTAAAAGAGGAGTATCGCGATAAATTGCCAATTGATGTTTGGAAAGATTTGCTAACGTCTAATTTTTAATAATGCAGCAAAACTAATTTAAAAGGGGGAGGGTATTTAATGTTGGATTATTTAACAAACAAAATGGTTAGTCACATTAGTAAAATTATTTGTCACCCATTTACTTTCAAAATTATTGTAATAGGCTTAGTTATTCTAATTTTGGTAGTAGAACTGTGTTCTGCATGGTGTTTTAAATCATCGTTTTCTGAATCTATAGTTGGAAACACGACTAGGTATTCAATAATTTTTATGATAGTGACCTTCCTTTATCTTAGTTTGGACGCGCTTTTGTGTTCAAAGGAAGTGAATAAAGCTAGGTTATTAGTCGATGTACTTAAAGGTTCTCTTAGTATAAGTGCAATTCCAACAGGTATTTCACTCATAGTATGTTCATTCCCAAACAAAATATGGTTAATAGTAAGTATGGGAGGAGTTGAAGTGTACATTGCATTTGCTGGGCTTTCTATCGCTGCTATTGGTCTTTTATCAGCTTTACAAGGTCAACAAGATGTAGAAAAAGAACCGCCAAAAATTGATGGAACTAAAGATACAATGGAACTGATAAAAGACAGCAATAAAGTAGGTGACAATAATATTAACAATTTAATTGATCATTAAGGAATGTAGAATGTCTCAAAACCCTTACCGTGCAGGCGCGCCAGTAGGAGGAGACACTGACGCTTTTGTTGGACGTGAAAATATACTAAATGCCATCAAAAATGTGGCAAATGATTTACATCGTAATGCTTTAATCCTTTATGGACAGCGGCGCATTGGCAAAACATCGCTTCTCAAACAAACTGAAATGCTGTTACAAGACAGCCATTGTCCAATTTTTGTGGATTGGCAGGAAAAAGCAGATTGGCCCCTGTCAAAAGTATTAGAAGAGTTAGCCTATATTGTCAGTGTCAGCCTTGGACAAGCAAAACCTTCATTGGGAACTGATCCAAATGCGAGTTTTAAACAATGGCTTGCAGATCAACTTTTAAATTCACAAAACAAGCCGTTATTGTTCTTATTTGATGAATTTGATGTTATCGCTACTTCAAAAACTTCAAAAGAAATCCTTATTTACCTAAGCCAATTATTAACACTCAATGCTCAGCGTTTAACCGTCATCTTTTCTGTTGGCTGTAAAATTGAACAATTACCTAATGAATGGTTTAAAATCAGAGAGATAGAAAATCAATTTATTTCGCTGTTCACTCAAACAGAAACAGAAGAGTTAATTCGTTTATCTGAAAAGAATCAAACGCTTGAATGGACGGTTCCAGCAATCAGTGAAGTGTGGCGATTGGCGGCAGGACATCCTTTTTTTACTCAACAATTATGCGCTAAAGTTTGGGATTATCTCTATCAAAAAAATCCTTCTCAACCCCCACTTGTTACCGTGAACTCTATTAATGCAATTATTCCACAACTAGATACGGCTGATAATATTTTACAATCTTTGTGGCGTTCGTTATCTCTCGCTGAACAAATCGTTGCTATCATATTGGCACAACCTCAAATTCGATGGGCTGAATTTGTTAATCCATTGAAAAAAATAGAGTCTCTCCTAGAACAAGCAAGAAGTTCGCTTATTAAATGGGAATTAATTAATGAGCAACCGAATGATTCTTATCGCTTTAAAGTTGAAATAATACGGCGTTATGTAGAAACGCGTAAGGAATGTTATTACGATAATTTGGAGAAAATAATATCTCACGCACCAGACATCTACAACATCGCAAAACAACTTTATGAAGAAGGGAATAGTGAATCTGCCAAAGTGTTGTTAGAACAGGTAAATCAATTAAATCCCTATCATACGAAAGCTAGTTTATTATTAGCTGATATTTTAATCGCAGAAAAAGGATTTGAGTTTGCGCGCCAAGTGTTAGAAGATTTGTATCAATATAATCCTGATGGTGCAAGCAAACAGTTAATTAATGTGTTGTTAGAACTAGCAAAGTTACAGGAACAAGATGAGACTCAACAATTAGCGTTATATAATCGTGTATTGGACATTAAAGCCGATCATTCCGATGCAATCAAAGCAAAACGGACAATTTTGCAACAACAACAAAACAGGTCTTGGAAAAAACGATTAAGTAATTTTTATCAACGTTATACCAAAAGAATCGTGGAAGTGATTGGCTTGTTTGTTATTTTAGTGTTCAGTGTGGTTCTTAGTTTTCAACGCTTTCTTCCTGATATTACCTTAGAAATGAAGAGTGAAAGTACAGAAAAACTTTATGTATTGAAAGGAACTCCTAGTAAGGAAATTAAATGGCTAAAGGAAATGACGATCAAGCCACCTCAAGATATTGAATTTGAACAAGTTACTCTTAATTATAAAGGCAAAGATATAAAGATACCGCCTAGTAAAGAAGGTCACTATTCAATCAACAGCATGATTTTATTAGAAACGGAAGATAAAGAGATGTTTAAATACCCAAGCAAAGGGGATGAATTTACTTTCAAACTTGATTTTAAAGTTAAGGGGACATTTATCGACAAACCAGAGAATTTTCTTTATCAATTTACTGATGAACAAGGGGGAAAACCTACTGATATAAAAATTAATAAGGGTGATGGGTATTTTTCAATTTTTCGTGGTATTCCCTTATATGGCATAGTGACGCTACTGAGTATCATTTGGATCATCGTGATTGAAATAGGTTATGCCATTTTTATAGAAAGCGAAAAAGATGATGTTTTTTAAGGAGTAACATGGAAACAAACCTTTTATTTAGCTTGTGGATTTTTATAATCACGTGCATGTTGGTTATAGGAAGAAATTATTTGTTTAAGCAAGTAACAACAGTTTATCCACAGTTAGTTGAATTAACAAATAGAAATAAAGCATTACTCTATTTACTGTTAATCAGTAGTGTAATATTATTGATGCTTTATTTGACTCACTTTTCGCTCACAAACAACTTCATTGTGATGGCTATAGGTGTGGCTGTTGTGTTGAATTTTTGGCTTATTTTGACGCTACACTCAGTATTAACGATGACAAGACAATATAAGCAACTGGTAATTTCCTTATTATTTACTTTGCCTGTTATCTTGAC
>DYNN01000124.1:0-3255 GCA_020721045.1 Thiomargarita sp.
TCAACAGAAAGCGAATTATCAAATACATACATTTAAATATGTTTTTTGAAGCAGGCGCGTAAGTTTCTATAAGAGAAAATAGTATAGCAACCACTGATGCTACTGATTTAGTTTTCGGTTCAACTTCTACTTCACCACCTCTTTCTTGCACTGCACTCAACCATTTGCTTAAACGTTTAGGAATATCATTCACTGTTGTAGGAATCATCATCGTTACAGTGATCGTAGATAAGTTTGCATTCAGAGAATTGGATAAACGAGTGTCAAAATTATCAGTATCTATAAAGTCAATATTATTGGCAGGGACGACTTGAAACTTAGGATATTCAATAAGGTTTGTTGGAGACACACAACCAGCCATGAAAAGTAAAATGAAAGTGTAAAAGAGTGTTTTCATATGAGATTAAACAAATATTCATTTTTAGAGAAAATGATAGATCATAGTTTGTTATGATCTATCAATCTGTTATGTTAACCACGATTTACAAAATATTATGTTGTTAAGGAGCACTGACATCAGAAGGTAACATAGTCGGTTTAGCTAAGAAAACGTCAACTTGCGATCCTGTTGCCCATGGAATTTGATCGCCACCACTTGCTTTTTTTACTTCAGTAGCAACTTTGTTAAACACTTCAGTAATTGGAAGTGAGGGATTGTTAATATGTCTCAATAAAGCATCTGTGTAAAGACTGTTACGCTTACCATAGGCATCGCCATCTTGTGAAGAGTTGCTTTCGGCTGTGCCATAACCCACAATAATTCCATCTACAGCTGCATGAGTTGGATTAAAGGGAGAAGTAATTGAAATATCTCCTTTCGCAATACCTTTAGTAACCTGAGCAACTTGCATATTACCGTTGGCTGCACTTTTTTTACTAGCTGATTTAACCCCATCATTGTTACGACACATATCAAGTGCAACGATTACATCTTTGGCTTTCTGCTTATTGGTGGTGTCTTTATCGTCAATTTTAAGATCAAAGATAAATTTGTCCACAGGAACGCCAGGATAATCGTTTGATTTAACAGAAACGCATTTTACACCATCCTTGAAATCGCTGGGTAACATGATATTCATGCCGTTAACACCGACTCCATGTCCACTGAAGTAAACAAAAACAGTTGTATCTTTGTCAACTTCATTTTTTACTTCTTCTAACATACCTAACATATCTTTACAATTCAAATTGTTGCCATGATAGACTTTAAATCCCAGTTTACTGAGGGTAGTTGCCATGTCATCGGCGTCATTAGCCGCTGTTTTAAGAGGTTTTGCTTCAGCGTATTCATTATTACCTATTACAATGGCAATGCGTTTTTCACTTTGCGCTTTGGTAAGTAAATTACTAGATGTGCCAACACATCCTGTTGCGAGTGTAGCGATAATGCTACTGAGTAGTAATGTATTTATTTGTTTCATAATAAACATCTCCTTAGGTTGATATTAAGTCACGGGTAAAAAATTAAAATTCCCATACAAGGGTGGCTTTGAAAGTGGTCATGTCTTCCTTTATAGTAAAAGGATTTTCTTTAACGACTACATTGTTCAACATCACACGCTCCACAGCATCCATCTGATAACCATAATTCTCTAATGCAAGAATATACTTTAAGTGATGTTGCGGCAGTCTATGAGTAAAATTAATTCCGTAAGCCTGTCCCGTTGCAGGCTCAGTTTCTGTAGATTTTCCGTTTTGTTTTCGATCTGCCTCTAACCAACCATAAGCAAAGCTTACCCCTAATTGCATATCACTGTTGAGATAGTAATTATAAGCAACACCTAAAGCGGGTCCTTTGGTAGTGAAATTTGTTTGTTGTATTGTAGTAGTAATGTCTCCTATTTTTGATGTCTTAGTCTCATTACTATTACCTATGTTAGTGATGAGTTCGGAGCGAGTTTGTGCAGTGTCTCTCCTATTTACCTCTAATGTTACTGTCTTGTAACTACCAAATATGGAAAGACCCTCAATGACTTCGTAACTTAATAAGGCAGAATAATCAATTTTTTTAAAATCTGTATCATAAATAGTCGTTACATCTTGTGTATAAGATGTAGTATTAGATAGTGTAGGTGTTATATTTCTAGTAAAAGAATCATCCTGTCCCTTATCAGAGACTTGAGCATACAATTCAGCTGATAATTTTCCATAATACATTGTACCCCCTATTCCAATAAAAGGTACATTATCACTCCATTTAAAATTTCGATCACTTTCTTCATATTTTAAATGACTCATACCAGTTGTTAGCTTAGGTCTAAAAAACCATTGTTGTGTTTGTGCTTCGATAGTTTTATAACCCTTTGAATGAGTTGTGTCTGTATTGTCTTTTTGATCAGTTCTAATTCCCGCTGTAATTGCTGTAGCTAAAGGTGTGTGCAACCAAGCAATGGTGAACAATACCAAGTATAAAAATTTTCTCATTATTACTTTTCTCCTCCTGTCTGGTTGGTGTGAATCACGTGTTTTCTCCTCAAAAAGGAAATATAGCGATCTTGATTCATTGAGCAAAAGAATGTATCTTCTTTGATAAGTACAAAAGGAGATTGTCTTATGCTTATAAAAATTCAAAAATGGGGCAATAGCCTCGCTTTACGTATACCTAAATCCGTTTCCCTACATACTCAATTGAAAAATGACTCTCCTGTAGAAATATCAGTTATTGATGGAAAAATCATCATTACTCCTGTTGTCATGCCAAATTGGACATTAGATGAATTATTAGCAAACATTAACGAAAACAACATTCATCACGAAGTAGATACTGGCTTTGTTGTAGGAAACGAAATTTGGTAAATCTATGACATATATTCCTAATAACAGTGACATCATTTGGATTACATTTAATCCACAAACTGGGCATGAACAAGCAGGGCGACGGCCTGCATTAGTTTTATCCCCAACTGCTTATAATGGTAAAGTGGGTTTAGCAATTCTTTGTCCAATTACAAGCCAAATTAAAGGCTATCCTTTTGAAGTTTTAATTCCCGATAATTTAAAAATTAGTGGTGCCATATTATCCGATCAAGTAAAAAGTCTTGATTGGAAAGCGAGGCAGGCAGAATTTATTTGCAAATTACCTTTCCCTACATTCAATGAAGTCATACAAAAGTTAAGCACCTTAATAGGCTTGCAATAATTCATTTTCTAATCACCCCCAGTCCCTCCTTTGGGGGAGGGCTGGTTTTTCAAACCTACGTTTACTTAAACTTTCTTCGCGACTCTGAGAGTGCAAATTTTGTCGTTATCCATTGT
>DYNN01000124.1:3355-7070 GCA_020721045.1 Thiomargarita sp.
TGGGTTTTCTTTACAAGAAGCAATGATAGCATTCTTCAAAGTGTCATCCTTAAACACTTCGGTAGTAGTAATACCACAATCAGTCAAATTACCTTTACATTTCGTGATACCCTCAGCAGTAGAACCATCTCCTAGATCAGGAGTAATTCCAAGCGTAGCAGCAGTAATCCCACAATCACTGGGTTTATCTTGACATTTTTTAATTCCATCAACTTCAGAACCATCTCCTAGATCAGGAGTAATTCCAAGCGTAGCAGCAGTAATACCACAAGAACTGGGATTACTTTTACATTGCGTGATACCATCAGCAGTAGAACCATTAGTATCTGTACAAGTAGGGCAGACAGTAGCTGCCGGACAAGTAGGACAAACAGTGGCTGGCGGACAGGAAGGCGTAGAAACTGATGGACAACAGCTATCACACGCAGTATTGCTGCAACCACTGGGACAAGAACTCTGTCCAGCCGCAAATCCTGCATCAAAGATATCTTGGCATTCGGCAAACGCCCACTCACTGAGCATTAGACTCCATAACACAACTAAAATATACCTAAAAAACATAAAACTCTCCTTTATTATTGATGACTAAATGTAAGTTGATTAATACAATTCTTATTAGTACACTTAGGTGCAGCAGCATCATCTGAGCTAATTCCTCCTGCTACCTTTGATAACTTCGGTTCTGAACACTCTTTAAAATCAGCTTCAGAGTAGACAGAAACTAAGATGTATTCCTTAATTTCTTTACTTGTATCTCCAAGATAATAACTACTACTATCACTGGGTAATGTAATTTCTTCCTTAATTGGGTTATTTATACTTAGTTCTGAATTTGGAAAAATAGAATACATATTTTTATCCGAATCATATTGACACACACTCACCCAACAACACCCTTCTTGACATGCTTCGCTAGGAGAAAGAGTGACTCTAAATTTGTCTCCGGAACTTAACATTGTCCCTTCTCCTAAGGTAGAAAATATGCCTGTATCATCCTTTCCACGATAAGAATAACTGACATTTACTAAATCACCTGTTATATCAGGACATTGTTGAGAAAAATTAGCTTCTACAATAGGCACTTGCAAACGCTCACCTGAGGCAGTTTCCACCTTAAATTCCGATTGTTCCATCTTTTCCGTTATTTGCTTCCAACTGGGATTAGACTCTTTTAACTCTTTGTGAATAGTATTTACGAAACCTGCAGTAAAATATCCGCCTTGTGCATCACCTCCAGCTAATTGCTCAAGATTTGCAGCTGTTGCTATCAAAGAACCCTTAGATTCTACAAATAATTTTTGATAACCATTTCGATCAGTGGTGCCTTTTTCAACGAGTAGTAAACCTTTTTTTGCTAAATCCTCAAAATCATTGCCCACATCTCCTAATACAATCAACAGTCTAGGTTGCTTTTGAGTTAAAACAGATGCCACTTCCTTTTCAAAATCAAGATGTTGATCTTTTTCTTTGAGTACGAGATGGGGCCAAAGAAGTGTATTCATATTCAAACCATAACCCGCATAATAAAAGAGAATGGCATCATCTTTATCAACAGATAAATCTTGTAAAGTTGCTTTGATATCGTCAAAATCAATTGATGAATCAAATGGATAAGATTTTATTGTCAAATCAGTATTATTCGCAATCTCGTCTACAAATGCCTTCATCTGCTTTAAGCTTGCTTGAGCGTAATTGATTTCTGGATTAGAAGTATCTGCAATCAGTATGCTATGTAAAGTAGCTGCAGATACCGTCATGCTTTCAAAAAGCAACGAAACTACTACTAAAAATATACTTCTATACATCTTTTCCTCCTATTTAAGATAAAATAAAATAAACTAATCACAACGCGCAGATGGTCGTTTCTTGTTTCTACTATCACAACAATAACATTGATCATTAACGGTATCCTGCCAATAACCCATATCTTTACATGTGCCCGCAGGATGCGGACAACTATTCGCCGTATCTTCATCGTTATTTTTGCTAACACTGCCCATTTTAGTTAATGCGCTTCCATCCAATTGTGGATGCTGGCTATCATCATCAGAAACAGAAGCTCCTTCTAAACGAGAAATAAGAGCTTCCCATGTTGCCTCATTACCAAGATTAATTTCCTTATTCAACTCCTTTAAAAGTGCGTTTGTGAAAAGTCCACCTCCACTGGTTGCGATTGATGCTTCTCCTCTACTAGAACTAGATGCTAATAAAAATCCTTCATATTCCATAAAAAGCTTTTTATATCCAGAAGAAGGCAATCCTTTTGAAACTGGTATTATCAAATTTGACTCAACTTCACTATTACAAGCATCTGCAAAAACTAACAACAAGCGCGGCTTTTTTTTCCAAAGTTCTTCCTGCACCCAACTCATTTCTAAAAGCTCTGCACCATATTGACCTTCTACTGACAGTCTTGGCCATGGCCAATCTGTGCTCCGTTCACTGGCTAATCCATGTCCAGAATAGAAAAACACAACCACATCATCTGAAGCAACAGCTAAATTCTTAACAGCTCTAGTAACTTGCTCATAACCTTGTCCACTATTTCCACTGGAAGTGATTGAATCTCCTTCAAGATTAATAAATTTAGGCCCTGAAAAATCTAGCTCAGTTGCTTCTGCAATGTCCTTAACAAAAGCTGTAATATTATCTCTATCTACAGCATCACCGTAACCAATCGAGTTGTCCGCAACATCAGCCACAATAATCACATGTAGGCTTGCAGCATTAGA
The DNA here is from genome assembly GCA_020721045.1 of Thiomargarita sp. Lineage (GTDB taxonomy): Bacteria > Pseudomonadota > Gammaproteobacteria > Beggiatoales > Beggiatoaceae > DYNN01. Next base: position 6,088 of record DYNN01000124.1, read on the forward strand.
CAATACAGGCAAACACGAAATAAATGAGGCTAAAAAATAGAAAATATATAATTTATACTTCCATATAAACATAACAGTCATCTCCTAACTAATTCGCCTTTAATGGAAACAAAGCGTTACGCAATTCCAATAGCGGTTGTCTGGCTGAATTATGATAATCACCTTGCTTTTCAACTTTATCTTGAACAACTAAATATTTATCACAACCCATTGATAACAAAAATTCAACCCGTTTGCCATCTTTTTCAAAAAGAAATCCTAATTCTGGGCGAAAAGGACATTTCTTGATTTGATCAAGTGAATATTGATTGGTATCAAGAACAATCGTTTGAAATTGCTTAATTTGTTCTTGTGTTAATGCAGGACCATTTTCAATAATCCGAAAACCGCCCAATTTACGTTTATCAGACACTGAAAAATCCATAGAAGGTTGTACTCGATAGCTTTCAGCAATTTTAGGTGACTTAAGAACGTCGACAATTTCAGCAGATAAGATATTCTCTATTGTTTCTTGAACGGCTGATTCAGAAACAACTTTTTCAGCGATCGATTGTTGTTCAGTCACAACGTCAATAGTTTTTGATATTGGTACAATATCTTTTTCTTCTGATAAAGGTGACATAAACTCTTCATCATTAGCAATTGTTAATGAAACTGTACCTACTAATGTCATTGCGATAGAAAGAGAAAATAGGGGATGAATTTTATGGAAATTCCCCTTTTTGATATTTGACATTGAACGATGACTCCTAAAGTTGTAAAAAGTTAAGATAGTGAGATTAACTATCTGATAAATATAATTTATAGCTTTTATAAAAACTAGCTCTAGTGAGATATAGTATAATCAAATTTGTTATAAGCTTACAAGTAAACATGGCTTAAATTTATTAATTTTTTTAAAGAGGAGGATTTAATATAAGACCTTTACACCTGCTTCAAAAAACATATTTAAATGTATGTATTTGATAATTCGCTTTCTGTTG
>DYNN01000125.1 GCA_020721045.1 Thiomargarita sp.
TTCAATTAGTTATAATAACATTATTATTTTACATGATTAAATTGAGAATTGCTGTCCTATTCAATTACTTAAATCCCCCCCTGCCCCCTTTAAAAAAGGGGGGGGAAAACGCTTAACTTAATGCTATTGGACCTACGGTCTGGTATCACGTAATCTGCAAAATCCCATAACTTATTTAATTTAACCAAGAAATCTCACAAAATATAACGAAAAAATGTTAGAATTGTCGATTATTTTTTTGAGATCACAAATATGACAGGTAACACATACGATTCTAATAATATCAAAGTATTAAAAGGGCTTGATGCCGTTAGAAAACGACCGGGGATGTATATCGGTGATACCGACGACGGTACTGGGTTACATCATATGGTATTTGAAGTAGTGGATAATGCAGTTGATGAAGCCTTAGCCGGTTATTGTAATGAAATTACAGTAGAAATTCATCGCGACCAAACTATCACTATTACTGATAATGGGCGTGGCATTCCTGTTGATATGCACAAAGAAGAAGGACGATCAGCCGCTGAAGTCATTATGACTGTATTACATGCGGGCGGCAAGTTTGATAATGATACCTACAAAGTCGCCGGTGGATTGCATGGCGTGGGTGTATCAGTAGTCAACGCGCTCTCTGAAGAGTTATTATTGACCATTTACCGAGATAATAAAATCTATCAACAAACTTACCATTTGGGCGAACCGGTTGCACCATTAGCCATGATCGGTGATACCCAATTATCTGGTACCAAAGTACATTTTAAGCCCAGTGATAAGATATTTAAAAATATAGAATTTCATCATGATATTTTAGCAAAACGGCTCAGAGAACTGTCTTTTTTAAATTCTGGGGTAAAAATTCAATTAATCGATGAAACCACCGGAAAAGAAGACCTATTTGAATATCAAGGCGGCATTCGTTCTTTTGTCGAGCATTTAAATCAAAAAAAGACGCCATTACATAACACAGTTGTCTACATTAATACCCAAAAAGACAATATTATTGTAGAAGTTGCTTTGCAATGGAATGATTCTTATCAAGAAAATATCTTTTGCTTTACTAACAATATTCCACAACGCGATGGCGGTACTCACCTTGCTGGTTTTCGTGCGGCTCTGACGCGTACTTCTAATCAATATTTAGAACAACAGGGTTTGCTTAAAAAAGCCAAAGTAGCAACGGTTGGCGATGATGTGCGAGAAGGTTTAACTGCTGTTTTATCAGTCAAAGTCCCTGATCCTAAGTTTTCTTCTCAAACCAAAGATAAATTAGTTTCTAGTGAAGTTAAAGGCACAGTAGAAGCGATTGTCACGGAAAAATTAACCGAGTTTTTACTAGAAAATCCGCAAGAAGCTAAATCGATTGCCAATAAAATTATCGAAGCAGCACGGGCAAGGGAAGCTGCTCGTCGTGCGCGTGAAATGACTCGACGTAAAAGTGCTTTAGATATTGCAGGGTTACCGGGTAAATTGGCTGATTGTCAAGAAAAAGACCCCGCTTTATCAGAACTGTTTATTGTTGAAGGAGATTCAGCAGGTGGCTCGGCAAAACAAGGGCGTGATAGAAAATTTCAAGCAATTTTACCACTGAAAGGTAAGATTTTAAACGTGGAAAAAGCCCGTTTTGACAAGATGTTATCGTCGGCTGAAGTGGGCACTTTAATCACCGCATTAGGATGTGGTATTGGAAAAGAAGAATATAATCCAGATAAATTACGCTATCATCGCATTATTTTAATGGTTGACGCCGATATTGATGGCGCGCATATTCGTACTTTATTGCTCACATTTTTTTATCGCCAAATGCCTGAATTAATTGAAAGAGGTCACATTTACATCGCTCAAGCACCCTTATACAAAGTTGCCAAAGGCAAGCAAGAAATGTATTTAAAAGATGATAAGGCACTCAATGCGCATTTGATCATGTTAGCGTTACAAAATGCAGAATTGTATATTAATCCAGAAGCACCAGCGATTACCGGCATTCAACTAGAAAATTTGTGTCAAGATTACCTCACTGCGCTTGATATGAGTAAGCAGTTATCATCACGGATTCCCACTTCTATTTTGCAAGCCATGATTGATGCGCCGCCCTTGTCTGATGAAATTTTAGCCGATGAAACTCAGCTTAATACTTGGTTAGTTGCACTGCAACAGCATTTACAAGCGGATAATCAAACGTTTACCTTAGCGGTTCATACGAATGATCAAGATAATCAATTTGTTATTCATATTAATTCCTTGCGTTATGGCAATGAAAGTAAAACCGTTTTAAATGCAAAATTTTTTAATTCACCCGAATATCGCATAATTGTTGAATTAGGCAATAAATTACGCGATTTGTTAGAAATTGGTGCTTATATTCAACGTGGTGAAAAAAAGCAACCGATCACACATTTCAACCAAATGATTCAATGGTTGTTTCAAGAAGCGCAGCGTGGATTACACGTACAACGTTACAAAGGCTTGGGTGAAATGAATCCGCAACAATTATGGGATACGACTATGAATATGGAAACGCGTCATTTGTTGCAAGTGCGCATTGAAGACGCGATTGCTACTGATGAAATTTTTACCACCTTAATGGGCGATCAAGTAGAACCACGTCGTGAATTTATTGAAACTAATGCCTTATCTGTCAGCAATTTAGATATATAAATCCTATGAATGATGAACAATTACTACGCTATAGTCGCCATATTTTATTGCCACAAGTTGGGATTGAAGGACAAGCACGACTGTCAAATGCAAAAGTATTGATCATCGGTTTAGGCGGATTAGGGTCACCGGCTGCCTTGTATTTAGCAGCAGCAGGTGTCGGTCAACTGATTTTATGTGATTTTGATAAAGTTGATCTTTCTAACCTTCAACGGCAAATTATTCATCAAACAACCGATATTGGCAAATTTAAAGTTGATTCTGCCCGCAATAGCTTGTTAGCACTCAATCCAGAAATTACAGTTATCCCTATTTATAACATTTTAAGTGAAGCGCAACTTATCACGCAGATAACAGAAGTTGATGTTGTCTTAGATTGTAGTGATAATTTAGCTACCCGATTAGCAGTTAATCAAGCTTGCGTGATTACAAAAACGCCCTTAGTTTCTGGGGCAGCGATTCGGATGGAAGGGCAACTGGCTGTTTTTAAAAATGATTCTAGCGACAGTCCTTGTTATCGTTGTCTTTATCGCACAGAAGAATTACCCGCTGAAACTTGCACACGCAATGGTGTTTTAGCACCGGTTGTCGGCATAATTGGCAGTTTACAAGCATTAGAAGCCATGAAACTCATTCTCAACATCAGTCAAACACCCGTAGGACAACTACTCTTATTTGACGCTTTAACAATGGAATGGTGTCCTATTAAAGTAGTGAAATATAAAGATTGCCCTGTATGTGGGTCATATACCGCTACTCTGTGAATGAGCCCCGTTTTTTCAATCTAACACCGAGAATTGTTGATGTGATTTAGTGGCATCAACGGTTCTATCTGTGATACAGTATTAGGTAAATAGATTTTATGATGGAATTGATTTATGCAACTCACTCGCCGTTTTCGCTTATATGCCCGCTTCCAAAATACCATTTTACTTATCCTATTATTCATCATCACTACTTTAATCGCTTGGTTAAGCACGCGTTACGTTTATCAAATCGATTTAACCGTTAATAACCGTTACACCTTATCACAAACCAGTCAAAAATTACTGAATCAATTGCCAGAACCGCTAAACATAACGGCTTACACTAGCAATGATTTATTATTACGCAGTTCGATTAAAAAATTGGTTTTACGCTACCAAATATACAAAAAAGATATTCAACTAAAATTTATCGATCCATTCACTAACCCCACAGAAACTCGTGAAAACAATATTCAAGTAGATGGCGAATTGGTCATCACTTATCAACATCGTCGTGAGCATATTCAAGAATTATCAGAATCAGCTATCAGTACTGCATTGCAACATTTAATTCGCCAAGAAAGTCATCAAATTGTTTTTTTACAAGGACATGGTGAAAGAAATCCTACAGAATTTCAAAATCAGCAACAGGCTGGTTTATGGTCACGAAATTTAATTGGTAATGGTTTTGATGTCCAAACGCTTAATTTAAGTCAAAACAAAACGATTTCTGACAAAATAAGTTTGCTGATTATTGCCAATCCACAAGTGGCTTTAACCCCAGACGAAATAGCTATAATTATCAATCATGTCAAACAAGGTGGTAATTTATTATGGTTGCTTGAACCTGATGACAAAGAGTTGCATGGCTTACTGCCGCTTGCCGATGAACTTGGTATTACAGTGCAAACCGGCACGATCATTGATCCATTGAGCACCTATCCAAGCATCACTTCTGTGACTGAGTACGAAAAACATCCTATTACTAACGATATTAGTTATTTAAATACATTTTTCCCCGAGGCAGCAGGATTGCTTTATCAACCTAAAAATGATTGGCAAATGAGTCCCTTAATAATCACACATGATAAAACTTGGATAGAATCAGGCGAAATCAAAGGTACGATTGCTTTTGATCAAAATCAAGATATTCCAGGTCCTTTATCACTTGCTTTTGCCCTCAATCGTCACATACAATTAGCTAATAATAAAACACATTTACAGCGTATTGTAGTGATGGGAGATGGTGATTTTATATCTAATGCTTTTTTGACTTACGCGGGTAATTTAAATTTAGCCATGCGCTTGATTAATTGGTTGGTTAATGACGATCAACTAATTGAAATTTCAGTAATTAATAACATTGATAGTGAATTACAATTAACTGAAAATAAGGTTTATTTTCTTGGTATATTTTTTCTATTTGCTTTACCAATTGGATTGATTAGCACAGGTATTTTTGTTTGGACACGTCGGCGGGTCAATTTACATTAAGCAATTGACAAAAGCGATGTTGATTGATGACAGAAAGTAAAGTTATACTCCATTACAAAAGGAAAGCTTAAATGTTGCATCGTGGATTGATAAATATTGCATTAATAATAATTGTTATATTATTGATATTACTCGTTATTTATGAGCCTGGTATTGAAAAATTACAAGAATTACCTAAATTAACGGATTTAACTGAAAATAAAGTCAATTTAATTCGGATTGAAAAGCGAGATCAACCAACAATTGAATTAAATAAAGATAGTCAAAATCATTGGTTTATAACAACTCCATTCAAATTACCCGCTAATCAATTTCGTATAGAGACTTTACTCAATGTATTGACTAATCGTGACTATCAATTGCTTGATAATAAAGAACTTTCATTAGCAGAAGTCAAATTAGCTCCGCCAACAGTGACTTTAACCCTTAATCAATTTGTTATGACATTTGGCGATAAATCACCAATTAACAACGGACAACGTTATGTACAAGTGAATGGACAAGTCTACTTAATGTTGGACAGTGTCTATCATTTTTTAATCGATGAAGCTGTGGTTTTTGTGAGTTTATCTCCCTTGGGTGAAAATCAGAAAATCACAGAAATACAAACACCTAACTATCATTTACGTGCTGAAAACGGTCGATGGATTTCACTACAACCATTGATTGGTAATGAAGATACTTCACCCGATGCATTAAATTTATTGATAGATAACTGGCAACAGTTGCAGGCTTTAAGTGTAAAACAATATATTGCAACACCTTCAAAAGACACAATTAAAATTCATCTACAAGGGCAAACAACGCCTTTGCAATTTCATATTTTAGCGATAGAACCCAATTTTATTTTGGCATTACCAGAAAAAAATGTTCAATATCAATTAATTAATGAGAAAATGACAAAACTACTACAACTTCCCCTTCGTCAAGAAGTATCAAGTTCTTCTTAAAGAGCGATTAAGAACGATTGCGCAACCAAAGGAATCAAAATTGACATGAGTACGCATATTAATATTACAGATTTACGCCAACAACAACCGCGTTTTCGTGGTTTAGAATCAGGACATCGTGCTTGTTTAGGTTGTGGAGAAGCTTTAGCTGCACGCTTGGTCACAGAAGCAGCGGGACCTGATGTGATGGTGGCAAACGCAACGGGTTGTTTGGAAATTTTCACTACGCCTTGGCCCGAATCTGCGTGGCGTATTCCTTGGCTTCACTCTTTATTTGAAAATGCTGGTGCAATTGCTTCTGGCATGGAAGCCGCTTTGAAAGCTCAGAAAAAATCAACTAAAGTGCTCGCATTTGGTGGTGATGGTGGCACTTTTGATATTGGCTTTCAAGCTCTGTCCGGTATGTTAGAACGTGGGCATAATGTGTTATACGTTTGTTTTGATAATGAAGCCTATATGAATACTGGCATTCAACGCTCGAGCTCAACGCCACACGCTGCAATGACCACTACTTCACCGCCGGGCAAAACTCGTATGGGTAAGCGACATTTGAAAAAAGATATTGTTTCTATTGTTGCAGCGCATCATATTCCTTATGCAGCCACTTCTTCTGTTGCCTATCCTTCTGATATTCGTAAAAAAGTACGTCGAGCGATGGCAATTGATGGTCCGACTTTTTTGCAAATTCATTGCCCTTGTCCGTTAGGTTGGGGACATGAGGGAGATGAAAGTATTGAAATTGCGCGTTTAGCCGTGCAAACTGGTCTATATCCTATGATTGAGTTGGAAAGAGGCGGATTGGCTGGTGCAATGCCTTTGCGTCATCCTAAACCAGTGACTGATTATTTAAAACAACAACAACGCTTTAGACATTTATTCAATGATGATTTGCGGGCAAAGGAAGAATTGGAACATATTCAAGCGATTGCTGATCACAATATTGAAATTTACGGTTTGCACGGTGCGGGCAGAGATGCATTTGATAGTGAAGGTATGGATACCGTGCGACGTGGTGGGTTGCGTTGGGCATAGTAGTTAAAATGGAGGTTGACAGATAGTAAATAATTATCTACCACAATCTACCATAAGATATAAATCT
>DYNN01000044.1:0-20388 GCA_020721045.1 Thiomargarita sp.
CTTATTCATTGTTACATACATTTAAATATATGTAAAGCAATCTAGTTAAGCTCCAGAAGCTCTAGTAAAGGGCCAAACTTCGTTTATCAAATAATTTGTTCGCTCATATACCAGATAACGCCAGTCTATAGAAACCCCATGCACATTTTTGCGATCTGCCACGTCATTGTTAGGGTTTATATTAGGTAAATTTGTCGCAACAGAAATATCATTTAAGATCACGTCATCATGAATATTAGACACATCCACATAGCGACGATGCCCGATGAGTACAGCATTGTCTGTTACATGTAAAACTTGCATATAAGATTCAATATCTTTCGGGTATGGTAGAATATCAGCATCCAGAAAAACAATAGCCTCGCCAGTAGCCAATTTTAACCCCATATTTCTGGCGGCTGCTAGTCTATAACCATTATCTATTTGCCTTGCATAATAAAGTGATAACTTTGACTCATATTTTCTAATAATATCAAAAACTTTATCACTACTGCCATCATCCACTACAATAATCTGAATCAAAGTTTGAGGGTAAGTTTGATGCGTCAATGCCGCTAATGTATTTGCGAGAATTTGATAACGATTATAAACAGGAATAATAATAGAAACAGTCTTAGTATAATTTTTGTTATTACTTCTAAATAAAGAAGCTTTTTCCAGAATATGACGATAATCATTACCTGCACCAACGAGTGAGGGTAATTTGAATTGCTTTGGTAAGGATGGATTAGGTTTTCTATGAATTGCACTTTCTGATCTTTTATAAGCAGGCAAAGCCAGCCAAAACTGGGTTGCCTCATCAAATAGCTCCAATTCAATCGCAGCCTGTTCTGCAATTTTAAATGCTTTATGGCAGTTTTTATCTACCTTTATTATTCTCTTAGCTTTTTTTAAAGCATCCGTAAAATTTTTATGAGACAAGGCATCATGAGCTTGCTTTAATAGCATGCCAATATCAGCAGGACGGCTTATCTTTGCTTGACACTCTTGCAGCTTTAGTTGATACAAGGAAAAATCTGGATATAACTCAACAAGTGACTCCAGCATGGGCAGCGCGTCTTCATAGCTTGCTTCAGCAAAAAGTTTATGTACTAATTTCAGATTGTATTTTTCGTGTGGCATACTGAATAATCTCTACGGTGAATGGTTGGTATTTAGCTATTTTTCCTCACCTATCAAGAAGACAATCGAATCAAACAGGCTCCCTTCTCAAATGAGTACTCTTCAAGATAAAACTCTCGAGAGGCATTCTCTAAGTCATTCTTCCACATTTCTACAATTTCTTTTTCTTCATCCCGATTATAATCATCCAGCAGAAAGTCCACACTCATATGTTTAAAATATTGATTAATAATAGGTAAGGCAGGATATCTTACGTGCTTGCCTGTGGAACCCGGTGGACCATCTATGAGAACTAAAATACGAGCATTCCGAGACAAATTACTTTCTGACAATTGACTAAAAATTTCATAGCAAATATCATAATAGCTATAAACACATCCATTATCTGCTTTATAGTCACCAAGAGGGGAATAAACCAATTGAACATCACTACTTAAACCTGCTTGTGTTAACAAACCTAAAGTTTTTTTATAATACTCTTTGGAGTGTTCAAAGGCTACTTGACGTATTGCAGATTTATCATCATTGGGCGATGATCTTTTCAAACGCTCCAGCACATTAGCTATGATGACCGTAGAACTGCCTGATCCAAACTCTATAATTAGGTTATATCTTTCGGATTCTATTAGATTTATGATAAAGAACGCCAAATCCGGACTGATAGCCCAATCATGCAAAGCAGGTATAACCTTTCCCGTGGCAAAATAAGCTTCTATCCTCAGAAGATTTTCCAATCTAGCAGAAAGTTTGGAAAATTGTTGATTCAAACTAGTTGCAATATTTTTATCAATTTTCTCTTGCTTCTTGACCTCCTGTAACTTCGATTCTAAGGACTGATTTCTGAAAAAATACTGCTCTAGTTCTTCTTGAACTTGATGCAACTGCAACAACAGCAATTCATTCTCTTCCGAAGACGCAGCCGATCCCACTCCAAAACTGTTCCTATTCTCCAACACTTCAAACAGAGAAGTTAAAACATCGGTTGACAAAGTCGCATCCAAAGCCAATGCCTTTTGATAGGCTTCACGGGCTTGTTCTCCCATTGATTCAGTCGCAAACCCATCCCCAATTCGCTTGTACAACTGGGCAACTCGATTATTTGTCTCCGGATTTTTTCCCAATGCATACGTCAATGCCTTCTCTGCTTGATCGTAGATTTGCAACTCAATTGAAACTTCTGCAAATTTCAGCGCAGCTTCTATCATATCTCCTTTTAAATTCAAAGCATTAAGATACGATTTGCCTGCAATTTTCCATTCTTTAAGTTGGTAATAAGCTTCACCAATCTGATAATGCAGCGTTGCACGCCCAGTCTCTACGGATACAGCAGCTTCTAGCAGGGACAGAGCTTCGTTGGCTTTCCCTTCTTGGAGTAGACGTGAGCCTTCCAATTCCTGAGTTAAACACTCGGCTTGAGTTTGCGCCTGCTGTGCATCCTCAAGTTTTCCTGCTTGATGCAACGCACCGGACAAAGCAATAAATGACGTTTGAATCTCCGGTAACAAGTCACTATCTAATTCAAGCGCATTTTTGTACGACACATAAGATGCTTTACCCTGTAAATCTGTTGCTAAAGCGTCTCCCATCAATTTGTAACATAATGCCAATTGTTTCACAAGGCTAGGGTCTTGTTGAAGCGCATGTTTATAAGCTTTATCCGCTTCTTCGTATGCTTTTAGCTCAACAGAAGCATCACCAAACCCAATTGATGCTTGTGCCATATTTGGCTGTAAATTAACTGCTTTGAGATAAGCTTGATGGGCATCATTCCACTTTTCTTTTTGATAATAAGCATCACCCAATAAATAATATAATTCTGCATTTTCGGGCGCAGATGTAATCATTTGTTGTAGTGATTTCAATGCCTCAGTTGCTTTACCTGAATCAATTAGTTCGCGAATTTGTGAAACAGAATTTTGCTGATAGTGTTTTTTACTGTTCAAAATAAGTAGCCTATTGGATTATTTCTAACTTTATTTTTTCAGGCAAGTTTTAATGCGTTTGCTCTAATCTTAGCATTGAAGTTACGCAGAATAAGAAAGATTATTGTACAATAGAAAGATAAAAAATAAATGTAGTCTATAAAAATAGAGTGAAGTATTGATAATATAGAAAAACTCTATATCAAAAGTGATTGTTAGTTGTGTTGTAAAATCACTAAGCGTATTTTTATCAAGTAACCTTAAGGCTAATAGGTTGATCGTTCCCTTGTTCGGATTTATGGAAATATTTTTATATTCTTTCTTACAACAAAATTCCAATCTGGCACTGTTTTGTGTGCCTACGTTATATTAAATTTTACTCAAATAGAATCGTCATGAACCAAACATTCCCGTTATTAGAACAAATTAATTCTCCTATCGATTTACGTCTATTACCAGAATCACAATTACCCTTGCTTGCCAATGAATTACGGAGTTTTTTGGTGCAAAGCGTCAGTCGTACGGGTGGACATTTGGCGTCTAATTTGGGAACGGTAGAATTAACAATTGCTTTACACTATGTCTTTAATACGCCAGATGATCGTTTAGTATGGGACGTTGGACATCAAAGTTACTCTCATAAAATTCTAACCGGACGGCGTAGTGGAATGCAAGCATTACGACAAGATAATGGTATTTCTGGTTTTCCTAAACGTACCGAAAGTCCATATGACAGCTTTGGTGTGGGGCATTCAAGTACTTCTATCAGCGCTGCATTAGGTATGGCAATTGCGATAAAAAAATTGGGGCTAAATCGTAAAGCTATTGCAATTATTGGGGATGGTGCGATGACAGCGGGTATGGCATTTGAAGCACTCAATCATGCCGGTGATGTCAACGCTGATTTATTGGTGATTTTAAATGATAATGATATGTCTATTTCGCCTAATGTCGGTGGTTTATCTAATCATTTAGCACGCTTGTTATCTAGCCAACTTTATACTTCTGTGCGCGAAGGAGGTAAGCAGTTGCTAAAAGGTATGCCATCGGTGAAAGAATTCGCTCGTCGTACTGAAGAATATATGAAGGGTATGGTGGTTTCTGGCACTTTATTTGAAGAATTGGGTTTTAATTATATCGGTCCTATTGATGGTCATGATTTGCCAACTTTGATCAAAACCTTGACTAATATGAAAGTGTTAGAAGGCGCACAATTTTTGCACATCGTTACCAAAAAAGGTAAGGGTTTTCCGAGTGCTGAAAATGATCCTTGTATTTATCATGGGGTGAGTGCATTTGATCCTAAAACTGGTGCAATTAAACCCTCAAACAGCACAATTCCGACTTATACGCAGATTTTTGGTCAATGGTTATGCGACATGGCAGCCGAAGATAAGCGATTGATTGGCATTACGCCTGCAATGTGTGAAGGGTCTGGTTTGGTCGAATTTTCTCGTCATTATCCGGATCGTTATTTTGATGTGGGTATTGCAGAACAACATAGCGTGACTTTTGCGGCTGGCTTGGCTTGCGAAGGTTTTAAACCCGTCGTTGCTATTTATTCGACTTTTTTGCAACGTGCTTATGATCAATTAATTCATGATGTTGCGATTCAAAATTTGCCCATGCTATTTGCAATTGATCGTGCGGGTTTAGTCGGTCCTGACGGTGCAACACATGCAGGTACATTTGATCTTGCGTATTTACGTTGCATCCCCAATATCGTTATCATGACCCCAACAGATGAAAATGAATGTCGTCAGATGTTGACTACCGGTTTTAAATACAACGGTATTGCAGCAGTACGTTATCCCCGTGGACAAGGTACTGGTTGTGCGGTTGATAAGACATTATCTACTTTACCAATTGGCAAGGCGGAAATATGTCGTCAAGGACAGAATATTGCTTTACTGGTTTTTGGGACTTTGCTACAAACTGCTTTACAAGTTGCAGAACAGTTGGATGCAACCGTGGTGAATATGCGTTTTGTCAAACCACTGGATACCGCGTTAATCATCGAAATGGCAACGCATTATCAACTGTTGGTTACGATAGAAGAAAATGTGATTATGGGAGGTGCCGGTAGTGCTGTGAATGAGGCATTACAAGCGGCTGCATTGGCCATTCCAATATTAAATTTGGGTTTACCAGATCATTTTATTGAACATGGTAATACTAATACTTTACTTGCGCAATGTGGTTTAAATGCAACGGGTATTTACCATGCAATTGTTCATTATCAAAGTAAGCTAATTCATCATAAAATTTTATGATAGATAACTGAAAATACAATCATTTTATCCAAGATAACCTAAATTTTTAGGATTAAATGAAACACACTCAGTTACTTTATTTTGCAAATAAACTATACTGATAAAAACGATTATCAAGTTAGTTACTGGCAAATTATCCAGTTTGCTGGTAGTGACACAAGGATGAAAAATATGAATACACCTGTCACTCCAATCCCAGACGTTCAAAGTAGCATAGACACTCGTCAAATTGCTATTGATAAAGTAGGGATTAAAGACATTAAATATCCAGTACGTGTTAAGGATCGCGCTGGGCGAGAACAGTCAACCATTGCTAATTTCAATATGTATGTGAGTTTGCCGCATAATTTTAAAGGCACACACATGTCACGGTTTGTTGAAATTCTCAATGAACACGAATACGACTTAACTGTACAATCTTTCAAGCGCATGTTGGTTGAAATGATTAAACGTTTAGAGGCAAAATCAGGTCATATCGAAATGGCTTTTACTTACTTTGTCAGAAAAACAGCACCGGTTTCTGATGTTAAAAGTTTGCTTGATTATGAAGTCACTTTTATTGGCGAAATCATTGAAGAATCGCCGCCTTCTATTACTGTCAAAGTTGTTGTGCCTGTTACCAGCTTATGCCCTTGTTCTAAAAAGATTTCAAAATATGGCGCGCATAATCAACGCTCTCATGTCACGATTACAGCAAAAACTAACGGCTTTATTTGGATTGAAGACCTCATTGATTTAGCAGAAAAACAAGCCTCTTGTGAATTGTATGGTTTGTTAAAACGCCCTGATGAAAAACATGTGACTGAACACGCTTATGAAAATCCAAAATTTGTTGAAGATATCGTACGCGATGTTGCCGCACGTCTAAATACAGATAATCGTGTTGCTGCTTACATAGTCGAATCTGAAAATTTTGAATCAATCCATAATCATTCTGCTTATGCATTAATTCAAAACGATAAAAACAACCATTAATTCACCGCTTTTGACGCACTGTGTTCATTGAGTCATTATTTAGGCACGTATTTATCAATATGATATGTGCCATTTTTTTGAAATAAATTAAAGATTTTCAAAACTGCGGAATATTATGTTTACCTTTCAATGGCCTTGGTTAGCATTACTATTGCCTCTTCCCTTATTAATATGGAAATTTTGGCATCAATATCAATCAATTACCCATACACCACAATTACGTCTACCTACATTACCTCGCTTACAAATCGCTTTTACTGCGGTTAAAGTAATTGATCATCGTACACGTCCATCAATACAATCACTACTATTAGCACTCTTATGGATTAGTTTAGTCGGTGCTATCATGTACCCACAATTATTAAACAAGCACGTAGAAGTAATTAATAGTGGTTATGATTTAATGTTAGCCGTTGATTTATCCGGCTCAATGGAAACGCCAGATTTTTTTACTCCACAAAACGAAAGAATCAGCCGCATTGATGCCGTCAAAACAGTATTACAACCCTTTATCGAACGACGTCTTGGCGATAGAATTGGACTGATTTTATTTGCAGATAACGCCTATTTACAAGCACCGTTGACATTAGACACCGAAGCAGTGAAGCACTTATTAAATAACGCAATTATTGGCATGGCGGGTAAAGAAACAGCCATCGGCGATGCGATTGGGTTAGCGGTTAAAAAATTACGAGAACGTCCAGAAGAATCCCGTGTATTGATTTTATTGACAGACGGTGAAAATAATACCGGTTCTTTACACCCGTTAAAAGCCGCAGAATTAGCCAAAGAATATCATATTCGTATTTATACCATTGATGTTGGTAGTCTCTATAAAGGATCGAACGAGAAAGAATTAAAGCAAATTGCCACTTCAACAGGCGGTAATTATTTTCCAGCAACTGATTTAAACGCACTGGCACGTGTATACGCACACATTGATGAAACTTTACAAAAAACAGAAGCTGAAAGCCGGATTTACCTACAACGTACCCCTTTATATCAATATCCACTTGGTTTTGCTATGTTGGTACTGTTGACTTTGTATTTAATTCGTAAAATGCAGTAAAATTAAATAATTCCATTCATTTAGGAGCTTACTATGTTTAAAAAATTACCCTATTTATTAAAAATGAGCGTGAGTTGTATTGCCGATTCTTTTTACTTACCAAAACCTACCATGAGCAAATTTTAGCAACTGCGACAGAAAAACTGTCGGGTGAATCTACCAAAGCACGAGTTTTACCCCGTGCCCTTTGACTGTTGTCAACATAACACGGGCTTGGTTATCGCCATAAGGTACATGTCATGTCTAAAATGCAACATACTCTTTCATTATACACAATACCTATTTTCTCTGTCAAGGTTATATTTAGTACTATTGAATAGTTATTATTTTATAATATTACTATTTTATTTTCGGTCATCAGTCACTATTTTTTAATAGCTTATACGAGGTTTTGGTAGTAAATGCTTTACTATAAATTAACCTTCGGCTGTGGGTTGAGCACTACGATATAACGTAGCAGAAATTTGATGTAAATTAGGTACACCGGTCACAATTAAAGGCGTTGCCCAAGTTTGAGGACGTGCGGTATTTGATGAATTTTCTGTAGCTAAAACAGAGAGTTGTAAACAAAAAATGAGAAAGGCGAGACGAGATAAGTTGTGACAATGAATAATTTTGACGATCAATGCCATCAAGCTGCTAATTACAATGGCATTGACCTGTGCATTTGGAGCGGCACAGTCGTCAAAAATATTAACGTTTTGAGTATTGAGGACGCTTACGTGCTTTGTGTAAACCAATTTTCTTACGTTCAACTTCACGTGCATCGCGTGTTACAAAGCCTGCTTTACGTAAAGGTGAGCGAAAAGTTTCATCGTATTCAATTAATGCGCGCGTCAATGCATGGCGAATTGCACCAGCTTGCCCGCTGGTACCACCACCACGGACGGTGACATTAATTTCAAAACTATCTAATCTATCAATCACATATAAGGGTTGACGTACAATCATTCGAGCGGTTTCACGTCCGAAGTATTCGTCTAAATTTTGTTTATTAACAGTAATCGCACCACTGCCAGATTTTAGAAAAACCCGAGCGGCTGAACTTTTGCGTCGTCCAGTACCGTAATATTGTGTATCTGCCATATATTAACCGTTTAAATTCAATTGAATAGGTTGTTGTGCGGAATGTTTATGTTCAGTACCTGAATAAACTTTCAATTTGCTAAACATTTCTCGTCCTAGAGGACCTCTAGGCAACATACCTTTAACTGCGTGTGAAATAATGCGTTCTGGATAGGTTTGGCGCATTTTTGCTAATACTGTCGATTTGATTCCACCTGGATAGCCAGAGTGACGATAGTATATTTTATCTGTTTCTTTACGCCCGGTGACACGAATCTTTTCAGCATTAATAATAATGATATAATCCCCAGTATCAACGTGAGGTGTATATTCTGCTTTATGTTTACCACGTAAGCGTCGAGCAACTTCACTTGCCAATCGTCCTAAGACCATGTTTTCAGCATCAACCACAAACCAATCGCGTTTCACGGTTTCAGGTTTGGCACAAAAAGTTTTCATGAACGGTAACTCCAAGGGGAATGGAACATAATTAAAATGTGAAATAGTACGTTTTGAAAAGAAAACTGTCAAGATTAATTTTGTTTTTTCTCACTTTTTACCATTTTTTAACTCTGTTCTCACGTGGATTTTAGCCAATTTGCCTTATTTTTTGCCGCGTTCTTCTAGCATGGCAACAGCAGGTAGTGTTTTACCTTCTAGGAATTCTAAGAAAGCACCGCCACCAGTTGAAATATAAGAGATTTTATCTTTTACGCCATATTTATCAACTGCGGCTAATGTGTCACCACCACCGGCAATTGAGAAAGCACTACTTTCGGCAATTGCTTCGGCTAAGGCTTTAGTACCTGCACCAAATTGTTCAAATTCAAATACGCCAACTGGACCGTTCCATACGATGGTGCCGGCTTTTTTCAAAATTTCAGTGTATTCTGCGGCAGTCTTTGGTCCAATATCAAAAATCATATCGTCATCAGCTACGGCATTAACGGCTTTCGTTTCAGCAGGAGTTGTTTCTTTGAACTCTTTGCCAGTAACTACATCAACAGGCACGGGAATATTGCCTTTTTTTGATTTGGCAACAGTGCCCAAGCGTTTGGCTTCGTCAACTAAATCAGCTTCGTAAAGTGATTTGCCAATGTTGTAACCTTCTGCAGCAATAAAAGTATTTGCAATACCGCCGCCGACGATCAATTGATCAACAATTTTAGATAATGAATCGAGCACAGTTAGTTTAGTAGAAACTTTTGAACCTGCGACAATGGCGACAAGTGGGCGTGCAGGATTGCCTAAAGCTTTGCCCAGTGCGTCTAATTCGTCGGCTAAGAGAATTCCTGCACAAGCGATAGGTGCATACATGCCTACGCCATGAGTGGAAGCTTCAGCACGATGTGCGGTACCAAAAGCATCCATCACATAAACGTCACAAATACTTGCCATTTGCTTGGCTAATTCTTCGTTATTTTTCTTCTCGCCTTTATTGAAACGAACATTTTCGCACAATATGACATCACCATTGGCAATATCAACGCCTTGCAACCAATCTTTTACTAATTTAACCGGTTTGCCCAGTAATTCTGTCAAAGAAGCTGCTACAGGTGCCATAGAAAATTCTTCATTATATTCGCCTTCAGTTGGGCGACCTAAATGGGACATTAACATGACTTTCGCACCGGCTTTCATTGCGTGTTCTACTGTAGGCAAGGAGGCTCTAATGCGTATATCACTGGTTACTTTGCCATTTTTGACTGGTACATTGAGATCAGCGCGAATCAATACACGTTTACCAGCAAGGTCTAAATCAGTCATTTTGATCACAGACATATATATTCTCCATAGTGGTGTTAATGTTTTTGCATACTCACTTCAGCACAAGCTTAATGAATTGACAATTTATACCATTTTCTGGTCTTTATTACCATAGAATTGTCATATAAGGGTATTTTCATCATTTAACATAAACTGGTAAAATCCAATAATTTGAAACTTAAATATATTCACTTGGAAATCTTATCATGACAATCACCATACATTGCTTTATCAGCGGGCGAGTACAAGGTGTTTCTTTTCGCTATTATACTTATCGTGAAGCCAAGCGTTTAGGCGTTACTGGTTGGGTGCGTAATTTAACAGATGGTAGAGTAGAAGTCTTTGCCTGTGGTGAATCTGCTACAATTGCACAGCTACAACAATGGTTATTACGTGGTTCACCAGCAGCTCAAGTGGATAAAGTGGAGTGCCAACCGGCAAATACCCTATCAATATTCACTGAATTTAAAATTACTTGAAATGATTAAACACAGTATCAACCACGGTTTTAACATCATCCGCCATTGTCAGTAGTGACATATCGCTTGAACTAATTACGCCTTCAGAAACCATCTGTTCAGTAAACCATGTGATTAATCCTTGCCAAAACTTTGTTTCTACTAAAATAATAGGGATGCGAGGCATTTTACTGGTTTGCATTAGCACTAACACTTCAGCCAATTCGTCCAATGTACCCCATCCACCGGGGAATACTACAAAAGCTGAAGCGTATTTAACCAACATGATTTTGCGTACAAATAAGTGACGAAAATTCAATGAGATATCTTGATAAATATTAGCATGTTGTTCTTTAGGTAAATTAATATTAAGTCCAATACTGGGAGATTTGCCGGCAAAAGCTCCTTTATTAGCCGCTGCCATAATACCGGGACCTCCGCCACTCATCACAGAAAAACCGGCATCGGACAATTCACGTGCAACTTGCTCTGTAAATTGGCAATAAGGGTGTTCTGGGGAAAAGCGTGCAGAGCCAAAAATGGTAACTGAAGGCGAAACATGGGCTAAATATTCAATACCTTGTACAAATTCTGCCATGATTTGAAAAACGCGCCATGGTTCATATTGCCAATTTGTTTCATTTTCGGAGGCACTGTCTAACAAAGATTTTCGTTTATTCATAGTGATTAACTTATTTTAAGAAATGTGTTTTGAACAGATTCAACTTCCATTTATATTTTCTCCATTCTAACATGCTATTTCTCAATACTAAAAAATTTTACAGCAAAAATAATTGCGCTATTTCATCTCGGTATTGTTCAATAATACGGGCGCGTTTCATTTTTAAAGTAGGTGTCAGCAAGCCGTTTTCTACTGTCCAAGGTTCTAAAATCAGTTTTATTCGACGAATTTTGGCATAGCCCGGCATTTCTTTTAAATGACCCCCAATCCGCGTTAATAAAGCTTTTTGAATTTGCTTTTCTTCTAAATTAGCAGGATTTTCAGGATCAATATTGTATATTTTGGCAAATAATCGCCATTGTTCTACATTTAACACGATTAATGCACTTAAGTAGGCTTGTCCTTCGCCTAATACTAGTGCTTGATCAAATAAATTATCTTGGGTTAAATGGGCTTCAATGTCGGTCGGCGATATTTTTTCTCCGTTAATCAAGACGATAATATCTTTAAGCCGTCCCGTAAGATACCAATGTCCAGTCTTTCCTTGACGGGCTATATCACCGGTATGTAACCAACCTGCAGCGTCAATGATTTGTTCGGTCGCAGCGGAATTTTGCCAATAACCTAACATAACACTGTCACTTTTAGTTAATAATTCGTCATTTTCACCTAATTTCACTTGTACTTGTGGTAAAGCTAAACCAATACTCTCTGGAATATTGTTTTCTGGACGATTTACGGTAATCACTGGACTGGTTTCCGTTAAACCATAACCTTGTAATAAATTCAAACCTAAGCCAATAAATAAGCGGGCAACAGTGGAGGGTAATGCAGCACCACCACAAATGGCTAAACGCATTTTTCCACCGAGTTTAGCTAAAATTTTATCTGCAATGAGTTTTTTTAGTAAAAATCGTAGTAATAACTTAGGATGCCAAGTTTTTCGTCCCTGTTGATATTCAAAATAATGGTAACCAATATCCACAGTTAAATTAAATAGATAACGAGAGATTATTGATTTTTTTTCTAATCCTGCTTGAATTTTACTATAAACTTGCTCATAAATACGGGGTACTGAAATCATGACAGTTGGACGTATGTGAGTTAAATCGGATGAAAGTTGTTGCACCGAACGCGCGTAGGCGACAGTTGCACCCACTAACATTGGCAAATAATAACCGGCGGTGCGCTCTAACATGTGCGACAGCGGTAAAAATGAAAGAAAGATGTCTTCATGATACCAATCCGTAGAATTAGCCGCAGCTTGTGCATTAGTTAGGATATTTCGGTGGCTTAACATCACACCTTTAGGTCGTCCAGTTGTGCCTGATGTATAGACAATGCTTGCTAATGCATCACTCTCTTGCGTTTTATTTTGCAATTCACTACTTGTAGTATTCGCTAACCAATTTTCTAGTGAAATCAAACGAGAATCGGTTTCTTCTTCTAATAATTCAATGGGTTCTATGGTAACAATGCGGATTATATTGGGAATTTGATGTTTAATCGCATGTAAATGTCGCCATTGTTTTTTTCCTTCTATAATTAATAATTTAGCATTAGTTTCAGTTAAAATATAAATCACATTGTCTGGGCGATCATCGGTGTATAAAGGCACGCTGACTAAACCAAGTCCTAAAACCGCTTGATCAAAGATAACCCAATGTGGACTGTTACGTAACATGATGGCAACCCGATCTTGGGCGTTTAATTGTTCGCGTGTTAAGGCATTCTGCCATTGTGCAACGTGATGTGCCATCATTTGCCATGTCCATTCTTGCCAATTTTTTGCAAATTTATCAAAGTGACAATAGGCTATTTTATTAGGTGTTTGTTCAACTCGGGTGTGAAACAATTCAGGAATGGTTGCAGGAAGGGCGTGATACATTATCTTAAACTCTGAGTTAGGTAATTAACGGTGTTGTCTCATAGATAGAATAAATCATAGTGCAAACAATTAGATAAATCAACTATCGTGTATCCTTGCCATACTAAATTGTTACTGCTTATTAAAATTAGCAAAGATCAATAAAAATGAGGTATGATAAAAGATATTAATGATTTTATATTTTAATGATGAATATTGAATTGCAAAATATGTCTTCACCTCTTTCTCATCGTGGTATCAATGGTGCTTTTCAACGTGAACGTCAACGTATGATTGAGCGATTGAAAACCCAAGGTATTGTTGAACCCAAGATTTTGTCGATTATGGCAAAAACACCGCGTCATATTTTTATTGATGAAGCCTTATCTAGTCACGCCTATGCTGATCACGCTTTACCAATTGGTTATGGACAAACCATTTCACAACCTTATATTGTTGCTTGCATGACGGCGGCTCTGCTTACCCAGAATCGTTTGGATAATGTACTGGAAATTGGGACGGGATGTGGTTATCAAACCGCGGTTTTAGCGCAATTAGTCGGAAAAGTATATAGTGTTGAACGTATTGAAGGTTTATTATTAAAAGCGCGTGAACGACTTGCAACCTTGGCATTGTATAATATAGATTTTCATCATGCAGATGGGAGTTGGGGATGGAAAGAAAACGCGCCTTATCAAGGTATTATCGTCACAGCTGCTCCAGAACAAATACCTGCTGATTTACTCGAACAGTTGGACATTGGCGGACGTTTGATTATACCCGTTGGTGCTCAAGGAGTTGCACAAAAGTTGGTGAAAATTATACGTACACGTAGTGGTTATGAACAGCATGATTTAGAAACAGTGTCTTTTGTACCTTTACGAAAAGGTGTAAGTTAAATAATATTTTGATAGGAGCTATCATATGAAATGGGTGCATCAAGTATTACTAAGTAGTTTAGTAGTGACGGTGCTTGGTTGTGCAAATGTACCCACACAAGAAATGAGTGATGCACGCCAAGCCTTAAAAGCAGCAAAAAATGTACGCGCCGAACAGTATGCTCTTTTCGTTTTACAAGAAGCTGAACAAGCACTTACGCAAGCTGAAGAAAATTTACAAGCGGGTTTGTTTAATCAAGCGCGCGAAGAGGCTATTTTGGCAAAAGAAGGGGCTTTACGTGCTTATGATATGGCAATAGCCATTGAAAATGCGCAGATAATTTGGCAAACAATTTCTACCTTATTTTATTCGGAAAACGATATTGATGAGTTGTTAAAAAAAGCGCACACCGCTGCTCAACGTGGCGATGTTGAAAATACTGTACAATTTGCAAATAAAGCCTATGAGCAAGGTGAAAAATTACTAAATCAAATTTATCTTGAACGCACTCATTTATTAATCAATAAGTTAAAATCAATTGCCTTATCAAATGATGTGCTTCTTATATTAGAAAAAGCCGAGCAAGCTTATCGAGAGCAAGAAGGCAAAAAAGCTTATGAGTTGGTACATCCATTGTTCAAATCTCATTGAAAAATGATGGTGTGTCACACGCCCATTTTTAAACTGGCTTCAATAAAAATATCTAAATCTCCGTCTAACACGCCTTGGGTATTACCCACTTCGACACCCGTGCGTAAATCTTTGATTCGAGACTGATCTAACACATAAGAACGAATTTGATTACCCCATCCAATATCCGCTTTACTGTCTTCTAATGCTTGTTGTGTCACATTACGCTGTTGCATTTCTCGCTCATATAAACGTGCTTTGAGTTGCTTCATAGCCGTTGCTTTATTTTTGTGTTGTGAACGATCATTTTGACATTGAGTCACAATATTAGTTGGTAAATGGGTAATGCGCACTGCTGATTCTGTACGATTCACATGTTGTCCACCGGCACCACTGGCACGATACACGTCAATGCGCAAATCGGCTGGATTAATTTCGACTTCAATATTGTCATCAATTTCTGGTGATACAAAGACAGAAGCAAAGGAAGTGTGGCGACGATTGCCAGAATCAAAAGGTGATTTACGTACTAAACGATGAATACCAATTTCCGTGCGTAACCAACCAAAAGCATAGTCACCTATGACTTGAATAGTCGCACTTTTAATACCAGCAACTTCACCAGGTGAATAATCAATGATTTCAGCTTCAAATCCACGTCTTTCCGCCCAACGCAAATACATCCGTAGCAATATGTCAGCCCAATCTTGTGCTTCTGTGCCTCCAGAACCAGCTTGCACGTCTACAAAGGCATTTTGAGCATCCATTTCGCCAGAAAACATGCGAGTGAATTCTAAATCATCAATTTGTTTTTCTAATTTTTTTAAGTCCTTTAAAAGACTATTAAATGTATCTTCATCTTCTTCATCTTGGGCGATTTCTATTAAATCTTGTGTATCAGTGAGATTACTATCAATTTCGTCCAATAAATTTACGACTTTTTCTATGCTTGATTTTTCCCGTCCCAATTCTTTTGAACGCTCTAAATTTCCCCACATATTAGGGTCTTCTAAGGCAGTATTAATTTCAGCTAAACGGTTTTTTTTCGTGGTGTAGTCAAAGATACCCCCGAAGAGCAGTAAAGCGTTCACGCATTTCAGCAATATTTTCAAAGATATTACTCAATTCCATTGTGACTTATCCTATGTTGATGCGAATGACGACAGTTTTATGAAAACTCTGTATATTAGCATAAGCTTAATATGTTAAAATAATTTTTCCTCACTATTCTCTATATTAAGGAGTTATCAATGAAGCCAACAACTTTTGCGTTAACATTATCTCTATTGTTAATGAATTCCACAACAATTGCTGCAGAAACTGAAAAAGACCCAATTATTGAAGCAAAAATAGTTACTTATCGTGCAACTATTAAAGATTTTGGTGGTGCACTTAAAGCAAAATTAGTTGAAGCACTGAAAAGTGAAGGTGCGATAGCTGCGTTAGAAGTCTGTTATGTAGAAGCCTCTAAAATTGCAGCAGAAAAGTCAAAAGTCAGTGGTATTACTATCGGACGTACCAGTTTAAAACCACGTAATGCGGATAATGCACCTGATCATTGGGAAATCGCGGTACTCAATGTTTTTGAAGAACGTAAGGCGCAAGGCGAAGACCCTACCAAATTGGAATTTTATGAAGTGCTTGAAAATGAAGGACAAAAACAATTACGTTACATGAAAGCGATTCCTACTGATACTCCTTGCTTAACCTGTCATGGTGGCGAAATTACACCAGAAATTCAAGCTAAATTGCAAGAATTATATCCAGATGATCAAGCAATTGGCTTTAAACAAGGTGATATTCGGGGTGCATTTACTTTAAAACAAATATTACCGGAATAAAATACTTCACTATCAGTGTTCATTTCGTGATTTAATCAAGAACACTGGTAGTAAAAATATAAATTAAATCGCTTTAACCTATTGATATTTAATTGGTGATTTAGTTAAAATCAGATTATGATGTCAAAATAAAAATTTATAGCAATATTACATACAAGTTATTAAGGGGAATAAAATAATGGGTAAACCAACTGCCTTTATGGAAATTGCGCGCACAGATCGCGGCTATAGGGAAGTAAAGGAACGTATTCAACATTATCAAGAATTTGTAGTTCCCTTAGCCGAGCAGGTAGTGAGAGAACAAGGCTCTCGTTGTATGGATTGTGGTATTCCCTATTGTCATAATGGTTGTCCAATCAATAATATCATTCCAGATTGGAATAATTTAGCTTATCAAGGAAATTGGCAGGAAGCAATTGCGGTGTTGCATTCTACCAACAATTTTCCAGAATTTACCGGACGCATTTGCCCCGCACCTTGTGAAACCGCGTGTACGCTGAATTTAATTGATCAACCGGTAACAATTAAAACGATTGAATGTGCAGTTATTGATAAAGCGTGGGAACAAGGCTGGATTACGCCGCAAATTCCTAAACATCGTACAGGTAAAAAAGTGGCTATTGTGGGATCAGGTCCTGCAGGTTTGGCGTGTGCACAACAATTGGCGCGTGCAGGTCATGAAGTAGTGGTTTATGAAAAGCAAGATCGTATTGGGGGATTATTACGTTACGGCATTCCTGATTTTAAAATGAGCAAAGCATTAATTGATCGACGTATGGCACAAATGCAAGCAGAAGGCGTTGTTTTTCGTCCAAATAGTCATATTGGTAAGGACATTCCAGCTAAACCATTATTGGAAAAATATGATGCCGTTGTATTGACAGGAGGGGCAGAAAAACCGCGTGATTTGCCAGTATCTGGTCGAGATTCGCGTGGCGTATACTTTGCGATGGAATTTTTATCTCAACAAAATCATCGTAATGCAGGTGATATTATTCATGGTAATGTCAGCATTTCTGCGACTAAAAAAGATGTAATTGTCATTGGAGGTGGGGATACTGGCTCTGATTGTATTGGTACTTCGATTCGACAAGGGGCAAATTCTGTCACGCAGTTGGAAATTTTGCCACAACCTCCAGAAAAAGAAAATAAAACAGCGACTTGGCCCTATTGGCCCAATAAATTACGAACTTCCTCTTCACAACAAGAAGGTTGTACCCGTCATTGGAGCGTTTCTACTAAAGAATTAATTGTTCAAAATGGACAGGTTACTGCAATTCGTTTGGTCAAAGTCGATTGGCAAAAAGATGCTAATGAGCGATGGCAAATGCAAGAAGTGACAGGGAGTGAATTTGAATTAAAAGCTGATTTAGTCTTATTGGCAATGGGTTTTATGCATCCGATACATGAGGGTTTATTGCACGAATTGAGGATTGCTTTAGATGAACGTGGCAATATTCAAGCAAGTAGTGATAATTATCGTACTTCTGTGGATAAAGTATTTGCAGCCGGCGACATGAGACGTGGACAATCATTAGTTGTTTGGGCAATTCGTGAAGGACGACAAGCAGCACGGGCAGTTGATGAGTATTTAATGGGTTGTTCTGTGTTGCCCAAATAATGGCTTAATTAATTAAGATTTGGTAACTTTTTCAAATAGTTATCAAGTCTTTAATACAGGAAAATTTATCATGCGTGCTAGGAAATCCTCCTTTTCCAAAAAATCCTTTATTGCAAGCCATCCCTTGATCTCACTATTTATAATGCTTGCTGTGGCTTTATCACTATACGCTACATTAACATCAGCCGACAAAATTAATGAATCGCCTGTTTTGGAAAATAATTTGATTAAGGAAACAATGATAACACAACCTGAAAAAGTAATTGATTTTATAGAGGGTATTTTAGTTGATATTTCTGAGCAACAATTGTATTTATATAATAATGGACAATTGATTAGACAATATCCTGTTTCTACTTCAAAATATGGTATTGGTAACACAGCGGGTAGCAATAAAACGCCCTTGGGACGCCATCGTATTAAAACTAAAATTGGAGATGATGCACCTAAATATACCATTTTTATCGGACGTCAAAATTCGGGCAAATTAGCCGATATTAACGAAAGTAGAGATGATTTAGTGACATCAAGAATTATGTGGTTAGAAGGTTTAGAAGCAGGTAAAAATTCAGGTAAAGGCATTGATTCCTATCAACGTTATATTTATATTCATGGCACAGCAGAAGAAAACGCAATTGGTACACCCGCATCTCATGGATGTATTAGAATGTACAATGAAGATGTGATTGATTTATACCCGCGCGTTGATGAAGGCACTTTAGTGACTATTCAAGAATAAAAATGTCTAAATTACATTGAGTGAGTATATTGTTTATACCATTGTGCAAATTGGGTTACACCTTCTTCTACCGTCGTTTGCGGATAAAAATCAATTGTTTCAAACAGTAAAGTCGTATCTGCTAAAGTAGAGGGTATATCACCGGGTTGCATGGGCTGTAAATTCAATCGTGCTTTTTTACCTAAGCTGGTTTCTAAAATTTTAATATAGTACATTAATTCAATAGGTTGACTATTACCAATATTGTAGATACGATAAGGTGCATAACTACTGGCGGGACTGGGATTATACTTATTCCATTGACTGTCTGATCGTGCGGGTTGATCGATAATTCTAATAACACCTTCAATAATATCATCGATATAAGTAAAATCACGCACCATATTTCCATGATTATAAACAGGTATGGGTTTGTCTGCCATAATATATTCAGCAAATTTGAATAACGCCATATCGGGTCGCATCCAAGGACCATAAACTGTGAAAAAGCGCAAACCGGTACAAGGTAAACCATATAAGTGGGCATAACTATGTGCCATCAATTCATTGGCTTTTTTAGTGGCTGCGTATAGTGAAATTGGGTGATCAACATTATCACTTTCACAAAAAGGTTGTTTAATATTGGCACCATAAACTGAGCTTGAGGAAGCGAAAATTAGTTGTTTAACTCGTTGTTGGCGACAACCTTCTAAAATATGCCCAAAACCAGTTAAATTAGTATCAAAATAGGGATAAGGATGATCAATCGAATAGCGCACGCCTGCTTGTGCTGCCAAATGAACCACTTGATCAAATGATTGTTTAGCAAAAAGTTCTGCCATTATCTCGCGTGCAGTAATATCCAATTGCGCAAAAGTGAAATGAGGGTGCGATTTAATTCTTGCTAAACGGGCTTCTTTCAACGTCACCGCATAATAATCATTTAAATTATCAATACCATAAACTGTGTTACCACGTTCTAATAGCCGTATTGCTAAAGCATTTCCAATAAACCCAGCAACGCCTGTAATTAAAATGTGCGCCATTGTATAATCCTGAAAATTGAGTGATATTAGTTTGATTAAATTATTTGAGGAGCGTTGATGATGGGATGTGAATAAATTTTCATTTAGGCGAATTGGTGATACAACCACAACCGATATCGTCTAAAAATGGGATTCTACCACGACGGCATTGTAAATGAATTACGCGACATTCTGCAAGTTGCCGACTGACATATTGTTTTATACTATTTAAGTGACCTGAACGTATCACTTGTTGAAAATCGATTGCGCTCTTTTTTAAATCTGCTAAGTGATTAGCTTGTAAATAAAAATCATAAACAATATTTGCATCCGCCCTCAATACCAATA
Source organism: Thiomargarita sp. (assembly GCA_020721045.1). Lineage (GTDB taxonomy): Bacteria > Pseudomonadota > Gammaproteobacteria > Beggiatoales > Beggiatoaceae > DYNN01. The sequence goes on from DYNN01000044.1 coordinate 20,263, forward strand.
AATGATTTGCAAATTGTTTAAATTGAGAAGATGACTGATCAATGGTGGTTGTCATCGGCGCGCTATCTCCTGACATCACCGGTATGATGTCACTGATTATGATCTGATGAGATTGATTGGGGATGA
>DYNN01000044.1:20488-25341 GCA_020721045.1 Thiomargarita sp.
ATGATGTCACTGATTATGATCTGATGAGATTGATTGGGGATGACGTCCGATTGCTTATGAATTTGAGTAGCTTCATCAACTTGTTGTTGGTAAACCTCTTGATTAATTTCAACTGCTAACATACTATCAATTAGCACATTATTTTTTTTAACCGTAGTTATATTTTCTACTTTTGCAACAGAAGTGTTTTTACTTGATTGCAACATCGCTAAGTTATTAATTTTAACCAGATATAACAAACCATATTCCCATGCTAAATTAAGTAATGAAAATTTTAATACAGTGCTATTTTCCGGCAAAATATAGTCAGGTTGCCATTCAGTATCTACTTTTCGCCATTGAAAACCAAATTGTACAGTATCTTGCGCATCTAATGACCATAATAATTCATCGCGTTGTGCCCAAGAAGCCGGTATGGTAAAAGAAATGCCTGCTTCAACTAATTTTATCTGACGAGAGGAAATATCAATCGCTGATTGACAGTCAGGCGTAATCACTGGTTTTCGACAACCACAGCCGCGTTGATTAAAAAAAGGATATTCGTCGGTTTCGCAATCAAACAGCAAAGTAAGACAACTTTCCACTTTATAGTTAATATATCGATATTTAAATACCGCTTTGGTTTGACACCCACAACCTTGTCGATCAGAAAATGCTTCTTCATGACTTTTGCAATTGAATTGTAAACTGGCACAAGCATCCACGTCACTACTGATATAGCGACGCTCTTCTGCATAACTCGTTGAATATAAAATCATTAATGATATAGCAAATAGCGTAATGCCGTTTAATATTTTCATGAACTTACCTATTGAATTTTATTTATTTTCTTTCAGTTGTGCTATCACAAATTTAGCAAGTATTTTCAATACGTTAGCAACGGCTTGATTAGTTGCAATCACGTTACCCTCTGCATTTTGGCTAGGTGAAAACTCTTTTACTTCAAATACATGAGTAGCAATTACCTGACGAGTGACCATATCTAATAATTGGGCACGCAATACAAGGTGTACTTGACTGGGTTCTGTCTGAAAATCTTGATATAAGCGAATGATTTCTGTATCTAACCGTAATTCGCCTGATACCGCTGCCGCACTATTGGCTGAAAGCACTGCGTTAAAATATCCAGTTGCTTCCAAACTGTGCACCAATAAAGGTAATAACATCTGTGCTGGTGTATCAACCCATCGACTTTCTGTATAATATTCAAGAATATAAGGTGTACGTATATACATTAAGCCCGCTGTATCATAGCCTGCCGCTGCTTGTGGCATAGACACTAATAAAACTTTGCCTTGTGGATTGGAAGTTGATAATGATTCAAAAGGAATATCAAGTAGATATGACTTTGGAGCAGTCGCATTCGCCGGCAAAATACCGCAAGATACCATATTGAGTAACATTAAAATATTGAGAAAATAGTTAATTTTAAATTTTACCATTATTCACCCGGACCAGAAGCTGGATTAGATTTACCAAACAATATCATACTCGGTTCTCGTTCTAATGTACGACTAAAATTGCGTAAATTAATGAGTAATTCGTTTAATTCACTAACTGATTTATTAATTTCTGGTAATGTTTGACCAGTAAATAGTGTCAAATCGCGCCGCCCTTCTTTCACTGCTTTCTTCACATCATTAGCCGCTTGCGCAAAAGATTGGCTGGTTGCAGCAATATCTTCACGACTGGCATCTACCGTTTTACTTACAATTACACTTGTTTGGGTAAAAGCGTGTGCCGTTTTTTCAATTGCGGCTAAACTTTTTTGTAATTGTGTAATTAACTCGGGTAATTGCTTACTGATTTTTGTAGAATTATTAATAAGTTGCGTGACATCAGTAAACGATTTATCCAATGTGTCAGTTTTATTTGATAAAGAGGCGCTGAGGGTATTAATATGTTGTAAGATAGCTGCAATAATTGAATTATTCTCTTTAGAAAACAAAGTGTAAGTCGCTTTTTCAATAGCAATTAAGTTCTTTTCTAGCTGTTTAGCTAAATTAGGCAAATAATCACTTGCTTTTACAATTTGTTCCATGAGATGCCCCATGTTAATTGAAGATTTTCCATCGTTACTCACCACCACAGCCAAGCGACCCATTGCCCCAGTAATCGTGTCTGTGTGTTGCAAAATATTGGAAAGCGCGATTTGATTTTCTTCAGAAAAAAAGTTGTTAGCAGTAATTGATAAGTTATTTAAATTATTTATTAAATCATGAGAAACGCCCGTCACTTCACTTAAATTGCTGGTCAAAGTCGAAATGGCAGTGTCCACTCGTACCAACAGCGAGGGTTTGGTTTTAATCTCAGGATACAATTCACCCTTTTTAACAATAGGCACGAGTGCATCAGGACTACCGCCATTTAGATCAACATAAGCCAAACCAGTTAAACCTTGGGTTGTCAAAGTGGCAAAAGTATCTTCTTTAATCGGCGTACCACGTTCAATTTTTAATAACACGTAAACATCATTTGGTCGATCAGCGACTAGGGAAATGTGCTCAACATAGCCTACGTCAACACCACGATATTTTACCGGTGCTTTTAAATTCAACCCTGAAACTGATTCTTCAATATATGCTTGATAAGTATCAAGAGTTTTTTGCTGTGTACCCGCGCTTAACCATAAAATACTCAGTAATAATAGTACGCTAAGTATCACGACAAACAAGCCGACTAATGCGTAATTAACTTTATTGTCCATTATAATAACTTATTGTTAAATATGAAGAACTATTTCAGACAGCAACGTTTTAACATGTTGAACACCCTTAATCAAATTAGCACTAATATCAGCCATTGTAATGAGTGCTTCACTCCGCCCTGCTGCCGGATTGACCACAACAGCACAACAGGCATAGCATAATTCGAGTTCACGCGCCAATCCAGCCTCAGGCATACCGGTCATACCGACGATATCACAACCGTCTTTTTCCATACGGTCAATTTCTGCAATCGTTTCTAAACGTGGTCCTTGGGTTACACCGTAAACACCTTGAGTAAATACTTGACAATTTAATTGACGACTGGCAACAATTAACTGATTACGTAAATTTTCACAATATGGCTGCGAAAAATCGACATGCGTTACCTGAGTCAAATTATCAGCAAAAAAAGTGTGTTCACGCGCACTGGTATAATCAATTAATTGATGCGGAATTACTAAATCACTGTTTTGCATTTCGCGCCGAATACTACCAACGGCTGCAATTGCAATCACAGTATCTACGCCCAATTCTTTTAATGCCCATATATTAGCACGATAGTTGATTTTATGCGGCGGAATGGTATGTCGAGAACCGTGACGTGGGAGAAAAATTAACGCTTTGCCTGCATAAATTCCATGAATAATCGGCGCAGACACTTCTCCATAAGGCGTATACAGCACTTGCTTACGAATAATTTCTAAACCTTCTAATTCAGTTAAACCGGTACCGCCGATAATCGCTAATTTTGTCATAGCCCTTGCACCGCATAAATACCGGGCGCATAACGTAATTGTCCCTGATAATCCATACCATAACCAAAAACATAACGATCAGGTACTTTTAATCCTGTAAAATCAGCTTGTTGTATACCAATACGTCGATTATGTTCTTTTTCAACTAAAACAGCGGTAAATACTTCACTTGCACCTTGAGCTAAACAGTATTCTACAATCGCCTGCAAAGTTAGCCCTTCGTCTAAAATGTCATCAATAATCAAAACAGTGCGTTCAACTAATGGAATTTGTGGATATTTTATCCAATGTAATTCACCACCTTGGGTATTACCGCGATAACGTGTGGCATGAATATAATCGATTTCCAAAGGAAAATTTAAGCGCGGTAACAACTGCCCCGTCGGCAATAAACCGCCCAACATTACACTGAGACAAACGGGATATTTTTTATACAAATGTTGATTAATCGCACTTGCCATAATGTCAAATACTTGAGAAACTTGACTTTCGCTATACAATAAATCCGCTTTAGCCAATATATTTTGTATAGTTGTCACATCGATTTGAGTTTTCATAGAAATCACCTGCTATTTTATTATCATGGCATTATACAAAAAAACACGTCAACATGTGAGTCAAAATAAAGCCTTGCTAACGAAATAAGTAGATAAATAACCGAGAAAGATTAAAAAATGTTTACAGGAATTATTCAAGCCATTGGCACTATTGCACAACGTGAAATAACAGGCACAGATGCGCGTTTATACATTAAAACCGGTCAACTTCCTTTGGCAAACGTGCAATTAGGTGACAGCATTGCAGTCAACGGTGTTTGTCTAACGGCGGTTACTTTACTAGGAGATGGATTTTGGGCAGACGTGTCCGGTGAAACTTTAGCACACACAACATTAGGCAGTTTAGCCATCGGTCAAGCAGTCAATTTAGAAAAAGCCCTGACACCACAAACTCATTTAGGTGGTCACATTGTCAGTGGACATGTAGATGGAGTTGGCACTGTGACGCAATATTATGCAGATGGGCGTTCAATTCGTTTACATATTCAAGCACCAGCAGAATTAGCCAAATATATCGCACAAAAAGGTTCCATTTGTATTGATGGCATTAGTTTAACAGTCAATACCGTGATTGGAACTGAATTTACGTTGAATATTGTGCCACATACACTTGATATGACGACTTTAAAAACAGTCAAAACTGGACAAAAAGTAAACTTAGAAGTTGATTTAATTGCCCGTTATTTAGAACGATTATTACTAGGACAAACAGCCGCTGATCCCAAAGTAGAAACCATCAGTAAAGCATTTCTGCAACAACATGGATTTATTTCTAATTGAGCTTAACTAGATTGCTTTACATATATTTAAATGTATGTGACAATGAATAAGTA